>NZ_JBPOEU010000100.1:0-2237 GCF_051251695.1 Maritalea sp.
GAATTATCTACGAACTGATCTACACCGTCAGCCACGATTACTCTGTGTGGGCCAAAGATGTCATACATCAGGTCACGATGTTCTGTGCTCCAGTCCTGTCCCTCATCCACCAACAAAAAATCGTAGGGTGGAGAAAACTCTTTGCGGTAGGCACTTATGTCTGCCCACGTTTCATTCTCCTTTGGAGTACAGTGGCACTTCTTGCCTCCAGCCTTGCTGGCACAGCACGGCACATTTTCCTCCAGGAATGTCTTTGGGCGTCTCAAAGCACGTAGAAAAAGGGCCTCGCGTTCTTCCAGATCGTAGAGCTTACCCGCACATTTTACCGCATACGGTCCGAACGCCAAACTGAACAACTCTTTCATCAGCATCCAGCGGGTCTCTACCTCGGGCACCGGGGAGATGTCTTCATGGCGATCTCGAATGATGGTCATGGCTCGCGCCATGTCAGAGATGAGCCCATGATTGTAGGTCACAATTCTTGTGCTTTTGCCCTGTCGTGCAAGATAAATGGCCATCTGTATCAGTGCAAAAGTCTTCCCAGTTCCGGCGCGACCATGAAACATCAAAAGTCCGCTGCCAAAGTCGCGGACGTAGTCCTGTTTGTCCGCATCGAAACGCTTCTACGTCAGCGCATTGACGCGTTTCAAATCAAGTCGTGTGGGCTCGACTTTGACTGTCAGAACCTCGACCAAGCTATCGTAACTATGGAGCTGGCTGCCCTGTCTCGTTGATCCGAGAGTTTGCACTTTTCCTTGAGCATTGTTTATTTCGCAGCAATCTATCAACTGCTTCCAGCTCAGACCTTCGCCTAAGATTTTCGTGCGCCCATTCGGCTGTGCTTCGCTCAGAATATCCGTCGGAATACGAGGCAACCAGATAAGTGACTGTACAAATGTTTTATTGCGCCGGGCCTTTCCTAAATATGCGTATTCCTGGAGGTGCTTTAACGCCCAGACCTGCGCTTCGGCCTGTCCTGTGGCATCATGCCATTTATCGCCATATTGCACTTCCAAATGTGTGCCATGGAACCGAATAGCGTCGGGCGAGTGTTGCTTCACTTCAACGCAAGCAACGAAAGACTTCACGGGAATGCCTCGAGAGGTGCAGAATAATTCATCCGATCTGCGCAAATCTTCGAACACCAAAACGCAATCAATTTCACGGTTTTGCGCGAATACTTGTTGTACAATCGCAAGGCGGATACCAGGCCGCTCAAGTTCCGGCGCGCTGGTAATGAGCGCGGTCTTCAAAAGTTCCGCGTTGGCATTTTCCGAAGTTTTATTTGGGCCGAGCAACTCAACGGTCATTTATGTCTCACTCATTCATAAAGATTCTCACTGCCATAATCCGGAAAAATGTCATAATTTTGAGCTAGTTAGTAAATTCAAGGAAGGCTTGTGGACTTGTCACACTTTTGGGCCGCCCAAGTGCTCGTTTGAACCCAAGACCTTCATCATTCCCGAGCTCAGGTGAACACCCGGATTCCTTCGGAGTGGGAATGGCCAACCCCTTCGCGCAAACTCAGCAGCCACGCTGGCTACCATTTTTTTCAGCATTTACAAATTTGCTAAGCCACTTTCCAAAATACTCGCGTGACCTCGAAGCAAGAAAAGGTTACCACGGGGCCTTAATCAGGTGCGCCCACTAACCTGCAACCCTAACGGTAGGTGTGTAGGGGTTTGCAGTGTTTAAGGGGCTTGGCAGGACCGCACGGCACGTGCACCACAAACCCTGTGGTGGCATGCACTGCAACCCACCCTTACATACCTGCGCTTGCGCGTCCTGGCGCTAAATTCTCTAAACAGGGCTGTCGGACATCCAATACGATCGCTCAGAAGGCTGCCATTCCCCCCGCATGCTAACAGTTGATCGCGGAGCCGAATTACCGTCATATTCGAATGTTGGAAGTGTGTTCATTATTGTCTTTGGCAATGTTTCTCACCCATAAGTTTATGCCACTAGTGAACTGTCTGACATCAGCGCTTATGGATCCTAATAGGTGAATTGCTAAGAGAGGGTTTGTTGCTAATTGTAACCACTGAGGAGTGGACGATGAGACCCATGCAGAGAGATCCATACAAAGGCACATGACGCTACTATAACGAACACGCAGCAGAAATAGCTTTGTGCTGAGAAAACTTGTGGTAGCGTTTATGCAAAAGTTATTGAATCACTTTCCAATGGAGCATGCAAAAATGATGCTGAAACCCCTCATGATTGCCCTTGTGAGTGCC
>NZ_JBPOEU010000101.1:0-2179 GCF_051251695.1 Maritalea sp.
AGGTGATCGTGAAACGCTATGGGCGGGCACGGGCCGCACTGATCAGCTTTGACGATCTGTTTCGCATTTGGGACGCCCAAGCCGAAGAAATAGACGGGCCGGAAGATTTAAAAACCGGTCTGCGCGCAGGCATGCTGCACCCCGAGATCAAACAAGAACTGGCGGCGATCAAAGCCGACAAAGACGCCTACCGCGCGTTGGGGCAAGACAAGCGCTGGAGTGGGTTCTGGGCTTGGGTGAAATCGCTGCACGACGGGCCGTGATCACATCGCCTCGACGATTTTCTTGGTCACAATCCACGTCACAGGAATGGCCGCGACGAAACCGACGGCGGCGGCGATCAGGATGGGGTTCAGGGTGTCATTGCCCGTGACCACAGCGATGATGATACCAATGCCCATGAGCGTGGTGGAGATAATCGAAAACAAGATGCCAGCAAGACGGATCATGTGAGTGCCCTCATATTCAGGTGTTTCGATGAGAGGATATAGGTTTGTCTGGGCTGTGCTTTGATTTGGAGCAAGTCGGAGACCGTAAACATACACGATGCGCAGGTCTAACCGTTTCGCATTGGTGAGCTTGGCGGGCGGTTCATTAGGAAATGCTAGGGCAGCGCGTGACCCTGGGTTGGGTGCTTTAGCGCCCTCCCATGGGGATGAAGAAGGGACCGTCGCCCCCGATGGGGCGGCGAAAGCCCTTCTGAACAGGCGCTGGCCTACGGTGTCGGCCAAGAGAATGAACAAAAGTGTTAAACAATTATTATCACATTTACTTGAACTGATAGCCAGCGATACCCATATTAGTTACCTAGTCAAAAAAGGAGAACCTATTGACATATACTGAAGCACAAATCCGCATCGCTGCTCTCAAAGCACTCTTGCAGGCTCAAGGCCAAACACTCAAAACCAGTCAACTAATCAGAATTTTATCTAAAAATTTAGGGCCGACTGGTCATGATGCAGACATCGCAATAAATAGAAGCGACACATATTTTTCCCAGAAAGTGAGAAATTTAGTCTCACATCGCAATCAAAGTACGGGACTTCAGTCCTGCGGATATGCCGATTACAACAAAGATGATGAGTCTTGGACGCTAACTAAAGTTGGCCGCAGACACGCGACAAATCTTAAGTAAACTTCATTTTCTTATAACCAACAGGTAGCCAAGATATTTCCGTGCTACCAATTTTATCTTTGTCCCAAACAAACCACGCATAGGCAGTTGTTCCGCTGCCTTTGCGTACAACGTCTTTAGGATAAAAGGTAATCCGCTCACTGAACACCCAAACCTTGCTAGGTGGAGCAACGTTGAAAATCGTTTGCTGCCGTTTTGCGCCCTCCAAGAAGGCCAAACGCAATAGAAGCGCAAATTTTTTGTTAGATTTATCCAAACAGCTCGATACGAACTCTTCTGCAGCGTTGAAAGGGGGGTTGGTTATAATGTTATCTGAACGTCCGCTGGCAGTCAGGAAATCGACGTTTGCATCCCCATACCCCCGATCATAGAGGTCGGAGCTACGGACATCGTGGCCAGCGTCCTCAAAGACTTCAGACATAGCCCCATCACCACAAGCACATTCCCAAACATCGCCTGAAAACTTCTCATTGTCCGCCAACGCGTATGTCGCCCACTTTGGAGTAGGATAAAAATCTGGACCATCCATGTCGGCCACGCGCTTCAACGTCGGCTGCGGAGCCGTTACAAACTGCTTGTTCATTTTTGCCTCTTTTTCTTCAGCATAGCCAACGTGGCACCAAGAACAATGGGCCTATGAATCTAAGCAATTTCATATAGATAACACGACACCAAAATGGATGACTAATCGCGCAGCGATTAGTCATCCATCTTCAGCGCGTTAATAAACGCCTGCTGCGGGATCTCCACACGGCCGAATTGACGCATCTTCTTCTTCCCTTTTTTCTGCTTCTCGAGCAGTTTCTTCTTACGCGTCGCATCACCGCCGTAACATTTGGCGGTCACGTCTTTGCGCAGGGCGGCTAGGGTCTCGCGGGCGATGACTTTACCGCCGATAGCGGCTTGGATAGGGATTTTGAACATGTGACGCGGGATGAGTTCTTTGAGCTTTTCACACATGCCACGACCACGGGCGTCAGCGCGTTGGCGGTGGACCATGGTGGAGAGCGCATCGACAGGTTCGTCGTTGACGAGGATGGACAT
>NZ_JBPOEU010000102.1:0-2178 GCF_051251695.1 Maritalea sp.
CCACGCAGCGACGCTTCAAGAAATTGGCCTGCTCGTTCGCCGTGACAGCCCGAATCGAAAGCGCTTCACAAAGCACAATAGACACGAGGGCAAGGCGCTTCGGTTTGGCTTCGACCTCTCACCTCTCTTTGATCGCTTGCATGAGATTGCTTCAATGGCAGCTGAGGTCATGAAGGAACGGGAGCAAATTGACTATCTGCGCGCCAAAATTCGCGCAGCAGCCAATGCAAGTCTGACCGATAACCCAAACGATGAGATCGCTCTGGGCATCTTTCGTGTCCTACGTCGGAAATTGTCGCTCAAGGACTGTGAACAAATCCTCTCAAACCTCCCAATCTCAGTAGTTGATGCCGAGTCAGTCGACGATGAAAGTCCGATTTCAACAACAACTATGGCCGCCAATGACGGTCAATTTGTCCGGCATCATCATAAGTCAAATAAAGAACATATTGATAAAGAGAGTATCACTCAAAAAAAACAGAACGCTCCCAAGGCTTCAGAAGCTCCAATCACCATCCCCGAACTACTGACTGCCTGTCCGGAAGCCGCCGAGTTTTCACTGAAAACGATAGTTACCGTTCATGATGTCGTTGCTCACGCACGAACGCTTGCCCCAATGATTGGGATCACAGCCCAAAACTACGAAGCAGCACATAAGCGCCTTGGTGCCTTACGCGCTGCAGCAACCGTTTGGGCAATAATGCAGTTCCACGACAAGATCAAAGCAGTCGGTGCCTATTTTAGGTCAATAACCACTGGATCAAAAAGTGACGGTTTTAGCCCAGAGAAGCTAATCCGACGACTGGCTTTAGCGCAGAATCACGCAACTTGATTTCACAATTGTCCGCGGACAATTTTCCAAGCCACATCGCCAGACTCAATGAATCGCGAGCCAATCAATGATAGCAAAGCCGCCAAATCTTGCCGTTGGTCGCCCCACAGATGTCATTGCCTCCAGAAGAGATCGGGCCGGGCGAACTGATCCATATACAGTCTGACACGAACCTTTGCCTGTGAATTACGCGCATCGTTTAGGCGCAAACCGTGTCTCAATCGCTATTGGGCCGAATTCAATTACTCTGACGTGGTTCCCAAACACGAATTTCACTTAAAGTATATATTTATCAATTAGTTAAATAAAATTTTACTATGGTTTCTTATTGCAGTTACCTAAAAGCAGGTTCTTTCGTGTCTTGAGATAGCATTTGACGATAGAGGTTCTGTACGAGCAATGCCTGAAGCAATGGCGACAAATAGGTGGGCCAATGTCACCGAGCAAATGGTCGGCCGAGGAATTTCATGGGATGTGCAATCTGTCGCGTCAGTTTGAAGCTAGACCGATACCCCAATCAAAGATGAACTGATTCTCGATCCGCACGCAATGGGGCAGGGGGGGACTGCCGGATAAGCAAGACACCGTACGCAGCGAAACCACGCTACGCCTAAACGCCAATCCTCTTCAGGCCGAATTGCCAAGTTGTTGGCTGGATTTGATCAAGTTACGCCAGTTCCATGAAAATTCCATCCGACCTGCCCGGCCTGACGGGCTGTCGTTATCCACGTGAGGTCATTGTGTACGCTGTCTGGGCGTACCACCGGTTTCCCCTGAGGAGAGCGAATACTGAATATCTGTCGGCGGCGCGGGGTGTGGTTGTCAGTCGAGAAATGGTCCGGCTTTGGGTCAATCGCTTTGGCCGACACTTCGCAGATTGCATTCGTCGGGATTGACCGCAACCGAACGACAACTGGCACATGGACGAAGTCGTTATAACGGTTCGTGGCAAAAAGCATTGGCTGTGGAGCGCGATCGACGCGAGGCTTTCTTGATATTCTTGAACAAACGCGCCGGAATGCCAAAGCGGCAAGGCGATTTTTCCAAGGATTAATCGCCCAGTTCGACGAACCGAGGGTCGCCATAACGGACACGTTACGCAGCTACATCAAACCGATCAAGACGCGAGTTCCAGACGCTGACCATCGCGCTCACAAGGGTCTACACAACGCAATCGAAGTCTTGCATAGGCCAACCCGCGAACGAGAGAAAATCATTGGCAGGTTCAAATCCCACCGGCAGGTTCAGAGGTTTCTGTCTGCGCATGACCAGATTAACCCGATTCTCCACCCCCCCCCCGATCAAAAAACCGCAGTCTCATGCCGCAACGCCCTCGAAGATGCGTT
>NZ_JBPOEU010000103.1:0-2174 GCF_051251695.1 Maritalea sp.
CTTCTCAGGCGCCTTGGTCCACCAAGGTCAAGATATTCTTCAATAATCGGCAAAGCTGCATAAGGAGCAAGTGTCGGGTTCGCGGCCGTTAGAGCCCAAAAGTCCTCATCTTGAACAAACTGCAGTATTTCGGATGCCGAAATACCCATGCCGATTTCGCCATCCATCATACATCGGTCGAGGAACAGAAACAGGGCGCTGGCCCACCAGTCTTCTCGCTCGGAACTGGTGAGGCCAATAAGGCTTGAGCGATCATATAGGAAATGGAGGTTTGTTGCGAATTTGTGCGGGGTATTCCCACCATAGATCATGTTTCCTTCCATGAAGGTCTCGATCCGCTCGGTAGTGATTCTGCGTGTGTCCCAATTTCTGCCATCCCATACTTCTTCAACGGCAAATCTTCTGGCCCAAGGTGCAGGATATGCTTGCCAAGGGCGTGCGCCTCTCCAAGTGCCAACGCGGCTGAAGTTAAGCGCGGACATAGCTAGCCGATCGAAAGATTGATCGTGAGGGTTCGCTAGAGCTTCGAGAACTAACTGATCAGGGATGATATAGTTGTCGCCGTCAATCTCTTGGTTATAAAGAAAAAAGTTCAGGGGGATAAGAGGGTCGCCGGTGGCGACCCTTGAGATGGTTGCTCGCGCCGTATCTCGAGGCACAGGCGTCATCTGTCCGTTGAAGATGGCATTAATCACGCGATGAAGCAAAGTAAGGCCGGGGGCTGCACCCCAACCAAAATTTTTAGAGAAAGATCCGGGGCGGCTTTCGAGTGTAGTCCAGTCCAATGGTCTGAATATCCATATTAATACTATTCAGAAGAGACACTAGAGTTATACGAATAGGTTTTCCAGCTCGGTTTGTAATCTGCATCTGCCTCGTTGCCCCAAACAGTCCATCCCTGTCGAACCCCTCGACCGAAGAGTTCCAAAAATGGTCCCCACGAGCATTCTTCGATGATACTGTACTGTTCATCGGGCTTCCGGCTGTGCTCGCGCTTGCGCGTTTTGAAAATATCCCCGTCTGGCTCTGGTGCTTCCATGTAGTTCACTTGAGAGCGGCCAGGGCTAAGCGTACGTACGTTCTTACCGCGGGTACCAAAGAGTAATATCTCGGTAACATTGCGGAAATAGAAGCCTACTCCTCGTCCGTCTGGGCCACCGTCTTTACGAACTTTCTCCCAGATGATGTTCGATTTGTATTCGAAACCCCAAGCCTTGAGGACTTGCAAGCCTTCAGGTAGCAGCGCATTTGGTACCCAAAGGTAGCAATGAGCTCCATCTGTAAGGTGGTTTGCTACGGGTAGATCGCAAATCTCTTCTAGCTTCATTGTCGAATATCGCGCCAAGCGCTTATGTTCTGGTGAAACTTTTCCCGTACGGTTTTGAAAACGCCAAGGCGGATCCGCCATTACGGTAGAGAATTTGTCGGTGCCAAGAAACTGGCTGAGATCATTAGAGGCGGTCATTGTGTTGTCCTTGTGCGCTCAGCTTGTAACGTTTTTCCGAAAATTCCAGCTTTAGACGATCCACTTTTTCTGGTGGCAGAGCAATGTTGGGCGGTTTCAAATCGACGGTGGAAAAATTCCGCGGCAGGCCGGTGACGAGATGAGGATGGAGTTTGCAAGTTTGTTTCTAAGCACGCACGAGAAGTAGCCCCTCCTTCACACTACGTTGCCTATCTTCCTTCCGCCCCATTGTCATGTGCTCGTGATCTGTTGTCAGAATTTCAATTTTCTTATTGGGCAAGGCCTTTTCACCAATCGCTAGAAGCTCATCCAATGAGATCATCCCTGTGTTTGAATAACTGAGCACAAGGGACGAGTCGCTCGCCTTAACTCCTTCAAAAAGGTCTATAAATGCGCCACGAACTTGGGATTTGATGCAGAAAGGGGACTGATGGCGTTCCTCGCGGTAACGCCCTTTCACAACTTTTCCTCTTTGGGTTTGAAGCTTCGGAAAGTCATAGAGGACCAGCGTTTCCAATGCGTGGTAAAAGCGGCTGTAATGGACAAAACAATACGGGGGGTCCGCGTAAACCGTACCGCCCCCGAAGTTCTTGTGGCAGTCCTTGAAGTCGAGGGCAGTGGATTGATGGGGTGCGCTTACTGGTCGATCAGGGATGTACGCTCATACGTCGGTGTACTTTCGCTCGAACTACGGGCCACGGGAGCGCTG
>NZ_JBPOEU010000104.1:0-2151 GCF_051251695.1 Maritalea sp.
CGCCAGGACCAGCGTTGCGGCCACAGCAAGCTATTTGAGAGTGTTCGATAGCTTTTGGTAGCGACGACGCCTAGCCATCTGGGATGTCACTTTGATCTGGTGCTTTTGTAAATGCGAATGCCGGGACCGTCGTCTGGTGTCCCGACGAATTCGATGCCGGCCGATTCGAGCGCTGCAATGAGGGACAAAAGATTCCCCGACCGATTGGGGGGGACTCCCTCGACATCCTCGTAGCGGATTATTGTTCTCATTGATACACCAGCCTCGTCAGCCAGGCGTCCAATGGACCATCCAAGTGCATTTCTCGCTGCCCTGAGCTGAGGGCCTGTTGTATCTGTCATATTAGTGGCATATATTGTGACACATGAGTGATGTGCCTTCTACAGTGATCGACTGGAGAGTCGAATTCAACCGCCTTGAGGGTGCTTATGCACCAGCTACGTTGAAATCATACAAAGCAGATATCGAGATCTTTGAGAAATGGTGCATTGAGCAAGGTTTGGCTCCATTTCCAGCAGATGTATTCCATATTTGCCAATTCCTGGAAAGCGAAGCGCCGGGCCGGGCCCCTTCAACTGTGCGTCGGCGCCTCTATGCTATCCGCAAAGCACATCGACTTTTACATTTACCCGATCCAACTTTTGATGAAGAAATCAACATTACCTTTCGTCGTATCCAGCGAGCGAAGTTCGGCCGGCCAAAACAGGCTAAGGGATTAACTCGAAAGTACCTCGACGCATTCCTTGAAGTTCAGCCAGACAATCCGTGGGGGCTGCGCAACCGCGCAATGTTATCTTTGGGGTATGAGCTTCTGACCCGCAGATCTGAGCTGGTTGCACTGACCAGCAGAGATCTGAGCCTCAGAGACGACGGCACCTTAAGCGTTCTGATCCGAAGGAGCAAAGCCGATCCATCTGGGCAAGGCCGCGTTGCATTCACCTCAATCAAAACTGCTATAGCAATTCAGAACTGGATAGATTGGCGCGGTCCACACATCACTTATCTGTTTTGCCCCATTTACCATGGCAAGGCTGTGGAGCGAAGTTTGAGTGCCGATACAGTCAAACGTCTTATCAAAACCTCCGCAAAAAGGGCAGGTCTGGATATCACGGAAATTGATAAGTTCAGTGGCCATTCACTACGTGTGGGTGCAGCGCAAGATTTGCTTTGTGCAGGATATGACGCTGCAGCAATCATGCGTGCAGGGGGGTGGAAGTCGATAAATATCTTGTCACGCTATCTTGAGATGGCAGAACATAACGTTTGGGCCTGAAGGGCAACCTATTTTGCCGCAAACTTATTCTAAAAAGCAGGATCACATAATTGCGACCTTTTCGCCATGGGATGTAGGGCGTGATCGCTTTATCTTCAGTTGCTTCACGATATCAATCGGCAGCATAACCCGAATCCGTGAGCATGTGTTTAGCTGCGGCGCAAAACTTGCTTTGTGCGGGCCATGCCGCTGCGATTATGAGTGTTGGCGGTTGGAAATAGTTAGACGTCCTGTCGCGCTATCTTGAAATGGTCGAGTGCGTAGAGTCTGACTGGGCAACTCGTTTTTGTCCCAGTGGGATCAGTTTGGAAGAGGGTACGAATGCTACTGAGGAGCTGTCCAGTTCTCCAACCTTAGGCCGCTGACGCGCTCAAACTCAGACATATTTTTTGTCACCAGGGTCAGGCCCCGGGAACGCGCGTGACCCGCAATCATGATGTCATATGGGCCAATAGGCATTCCATTCCGTGCCAAAGTCGCCCGTATCTCGCCGGCATGCTCAGCCGCACCGATATCGAAATCCAGAACGTCAAGGCGTGCGAGCAGGCCCTCGACAGCATCTAAATTCCGCCTCACGGACTGGGACTTGTGGGCCCCGTAGAGAAGCTCCATGGCAGTCACAGCGGAGGTGCACATTTCCCCGTGATGTTGCTCAAACCGTTGCCGCACAGCTTCCGGCTTGTTTTTGATCGTGTAGATCAAAACGTTGGTGTCCAAAATATAGCGCAGCATCAGAATGCCTCGCGCTCTTGTTCATCGGGCTGGTCACGAGACTCTACAAAGTCTGGGCTGACCTCGGCGTCCTCAAACCACTGCGCCCAACTCTGGTCGCTGGGCACTATAATCCAGGCTCGCCCGCGCCTCACGATATCAACCAT
>NZ_JBPOEU010000105.1:0-2147 GCF_051251695.1 Maritalea sp.
GGTTACCGCGACTATCGACACGATCGACGAGACCGTTAAGACCAAAGTCGCCCATCGACGCAATGTCCGCGCGGATGGGGAAATACTGAAGTCTTCCGACTTCGGTAACTTATCTTTTCCCGTAGGGTTAAGATTGTCAGTCAACTCAATGGCACGGCCCATCAGCGTGAACATATTTGCTTTGATGGACTCGTCTGTGAGTTTCATGAGCCCGTCGCGGCGCATATCGTTCGACGCCTGACAATAGGCCTCCTTCTTGTTGGTACGGGTCTTAATGCCGGTCGCGAGGCCGCTACAGGCAGTGCTCACCTGCAACTGACGCTTCACGGCAAAGTGAGGGTCGAAGTAACCTCGTTCGATGCGAATACGATGCGCATTGTCTAAGCGCATTAATTCTTCGTGTGTATATTGCAGCGCCAATTGCCTTTCGTCGTCTGTCTGGATGACAAACCCAGCCTCAGTCTCTTGCTGCATACGGCCAGGGAGACCTTCAATTGTTATGCGATCCGTTTTGCCGATGGCCACCTTCGCCTGAAACCATGTCACCCAATGATCCCATCATTTTGGATGCAAAGCCAAAGACAGGCAGACCCATCATGGCCATTCCCGCTTCCGCTCCAAGGCCTAAAAACTTAAGTTTATTAACGCGCTTGTACAGCCCCGCTGCTTGTTCTTTCAGGCCGTCAGGTGCTTCTTCAATCAAAGCCTGTGCAATAACTGTCATCAGGGCAGATTTTGCTTCATCGAAGCCCTGATATAGCCTAGCATCAAATTCAATAACTATCGTTTTATCTTCTGCGAGAAGTTGCTTGTTGACGAGCTGTAAAACGCTCGACTTTCCAACACCCCAACCTCCATAAACGCCAACTGAAAGCGGTAACAACGTATCGTCAGAAATCATTTCGCAGATCATTTCTGCAACTTCTGAATGGTTTAAATAATCAATATCGGTTTCGTTGTCTGACCACATAACAATTTACAATTTCCGAGTTTAAATCTAAAGTGAGTACACCTTAAAATTGTGATTGGGTAAAGTTAATTAATATTTTTGAGCTAGTTGCACTTTGTTGAGCGTATAATCAGGCTGTCAAACGTCGAGCCGGCCGGCAATAAACTCGTCTCGGAAGGGGGGGAATTCGTCCCTCATAGTCAGCCAATGTAGTTGCGATCGTCCAGGTAGTATGCCACGGTCGTAGCAACTACCCAACGGCTGCCGCGAGCACAGCGGCTAAAAGACCATATCGCGGATCGGGGTATTTATCGCTGACAACACCAGCGGCACACGCAACGCATGCCAATAAGGCAAGGCTAAATAGGGCATAAGACTGCAGTCAGAGCGTCAACGGTTGTATAGATGGATCAGTCGCTTTGTATGTCTCCGCCCATCGCCACGATTCAGCTCCGCGATGGCGCTCTGATAATCCGCAGCAAAGCTTAACCGATGCGCCCGACATCCGCTATAACTTCGTTTAGCCCCTTCTCCCGAACCCCTCCTAGTCAGCCGCCTTCTCGATTAGATCTGCAAACACGTAAAGAGCCTTCGTTTGTTCATCATTGTCAGGCAGTTTTGGAAATTCGATCCGTAATCGATCATACTTATATTTGCAGATGGCGTGGGCACCGACCGCTCGCGCCATGATCTCCATCACTTTCACCAGATCGTCGCTGTTGGTCATCGCCTTCCTCCAAGTGATGTCGCGGCCCCTTCGTTCCGACCAATGGTCGTCGTCGAGAGCGTCATGGTGACATCCTTTCAAAGCACGGGCCCAAGTGGGTCACGCCAGAGGCCAGAAACGTTGTTGTTCGGCAGTTAAGTATAAAATGCTCTGTTGCTCGATGGAACATTTAAGGAACAAACTGAACCGAAAATCAAGTGGCCGGGTCGAACACTGCCAAATAGCATTTGGTTTTACCACCGAAACGCTCCAAATACCGTAAGATACTGATAAATATAAAAAACCACCGACAGCAAAACTGTCAGTGGTCATTTGATCTGTGTGGAGTGGTCAAAAAACACCCCTAATTGGCCAAGTTATGGTGGGTCTCACATTCACACACGCCAGACACGCCAGATCAACCGCATTTAGAATGGCCGCATGATGAGCAGGTCATACAGCCTTCGACCATGCGCAATGTGTATTGGCCAC
>NZ_JBPOEU010000106.1:0-2146 GCF_051251695.1 Maritalea sp.
GATAACTGGAAATTATCCATATGTCGCTTAGTGACATTTCGCGATTTTCGAGTGTTAGCTTGGATGAGTTCAAGCACGACAAACGCGCGGTTCTGTATGAAGAATTGGCTGAGTATTTTTACCTTTTTGCGAGGCGAGAGGCGTTAAGGCGGTCGTCTGTTCAAAAAGAGATAGATTACCACATTGGCAACCTCGTATTGATCAGCCTGTACTTTGACGTTGTGCTGATCCAAACGGCAACAATCTTCAACGCCAGTGACCCATTTGTTCGAAAGGTGTCTGACGGTGTCTTGGCTCACCCGACATTCCGCGGGATGTTGGATGCAAACGCACTTAAGATTGTTGGCTGGGGAGGCAACACTCCTCGTGACATGTTCGAAGCGGCTGAAGGCTTTTCCAGAGCCGCAGCGACCGAAGCACCAGCGAACTACCGTTTTAACGCCGTGGCTTCAGTTTTTAACTCTCAAAGCACTCTTTTCAGAAGCTTGGATCAACCTGATGCCGATGTTGATATTCTTTTTCGAAATAGACTTGAGCAAACGACAATAATTCGTCGCCCTAACCAGCTTGAGGCTGTCAATCTCGCACTCGAAAAGTCGATGGAAAAAACAGGCCAACTAGTGGCTGTCTCCTTTAATCCAGAGTTAGAGAAACTTGAGCTTTCATCACAGAGTGTAGATGCTGTCGGCGTGAGTTTCATACAGTCATGGCATGATCATTTGACGTCCCAAATACCGGGGATTGTCACATATGCCCCCCTATCCAATCCAATATTTATGGATCAAAAAATTGTGGTCTCAGAATCCGTCATCCGTACTTTTCTATACTCACCTCAAATATTTGCGTCATTCTTGGGGGGATATCTTAGAGCAAAGGACTTCAACGAGATTCTCAAGCGCCCGTATTCGGACTTAATGGTGGTAAAGAACGGGGACTGGAAGCGATTTGTAGATGCTTACCACGAGGCGATCGAGGTGGTTTCCGGCAATGTAGGGCATCTGGTTCATGCGGATCTTTCGGACGACAGATTTAGCGACGATACTGTATGGTCGAAGAACATTAGCGCGGCCCTAAACGCCAACTCTGATTGCGCCGACGTCAACGCCTTTATTGAAAGCCTTGCTATGCTTTCAGGTCTTATTTTCTCTATTCCCTTTCTAGGAGCAACTGCGAAGTCTGTCGGTGCGTTGCTGGGAAATAGAATTAACCGAACCTTTCAGACATTGCGCCAGAACGCCACGCTGGAAATTTCCCCTTTTATCAACAAGCTTTTAAGGCATTATGAGTTGGAGGGCGCTCGCGCCTGAAATACAAACTCGGTCATCGTGTATAGGAAGTTGGGCGAATTGAAGATGCAATCCTCGGATTGATCGTCAAAGAGTGCTCTCCATTTTTCAGCAAGTTGATGCATGCCAGCAGCCTGTGCTCGATCAGCAATCATTCTACCATTTTCAGCGACGTAAAGTCGTTGAAATTTGTCAACCGGGTGAACAAATGAAAACGACTGAGCTAGAGCACTTACCTGTTCATAGCCGCCCGCAGCGAGCAGCCTTGGTAGCTGCCTCGCAAAAAATGGATCATAGAAGTTCTCGTTGGCATTGGATCCATGCTCTTGAATGGCAATCATTAGGCTAAAGTAAGTCTCCCGATCAACTGGCCAAAAAAAATCAGAGCCAAGATCGCTGTCCTTTACTATCAACCTTCCTCCAGGCTTGAGGGCGTACCTGATTTTTTCCAAGGCAGCCTCTGGCTGTTCAACATAGCACAACGAATTGAAGGCTGTTACAGCGTCAAATTCACAGACATGATCAAGTTCAAGGATGCTACGCCGCTCAAAAGACATCCTTGACCGATGATGGTGCAATAGTCTCTTGGCATCGGCGGCCCCTACGGCGTGCGCGTCAACGTCAATGGCAAGAACTGTACCAGTGTGACCAATCTGATCAGCTAGCATAGAGGTCCAATTGCCAGTGCCACAGCCAATGTCGAGCACGCGATCCCCCTCTCGTAGATCGAGTTTTTGCACTAATTCTGTCCGCAATCGAGACTTGATCGAGTGATGGTTATCTAGCCATTCGTCCTTGGAATACGGCTTACCTGAGTCGCTTTTGAAACGGTCGATCACGACAGATAATTTCCAGTTATC
>NZ_JBPOEU010000107.1:0-2138 GCF_051251695.1 Maritalea sp.
ACATTGAGGCGTGCCGCTCAAGACAAGTTCCGAGGCAAACAGAGCCGTATCGAGCGAATGCCTTCAGACAAGGATTGGATAAGGTCATTTTGCCAAGCAGCAGATCCCTACAATGCCTCCCTTGTGCGCTTCATGTTCGAAACCGCCGCTCGCGTTGACCAGGCAACGTCACTCACCCCAACTGACCTACGTCCAGCAACTAACCCAGTTTGGATTAAGGCTCAGAAGGCGCATCCGGGTGAATGGATCACTGTCTCACCACAGATGATGGATGAGCTATTTTCATTGAAGCCTAAGCGGCCGAAAAACTGGAAAGCTCATGCACCCTCGCGTTTTTGGCTATGGAAGTTCAACTGGGTATAGGAAACGATGGCAGACAATTTGCAAAAAAGCTGGCATTTCTTACCTATCAGCGCACAGCGCAGGTCGACACGGCTTCTTCACTGAATCGGTGGTACCACAGGGCGTCGATCCCGTTACAGCAGCTAAAGCGGGACGCTGGTCCGACCCCAACTTACCTTTGCGCATCTACGCACACGCCGAGACTGACGAGGCCGAAATAAGAGCTCGTTTTCGCACGGATCATGTTAAATCGGACCATGAGGTGCGGCCTGGAAGCCTACGATGATGGTGCGCGTTATCGGGCGTTTGAGTCGGTGGCTATGACATTCACGAACCAAACACTTTGCGAGCCTACGAATTACTTGTTATAAATCAACAAGTTAATACATATCTGGTTGAAAATTCAATTATAGATTGAAATTGGGTTTGTTTCGGTAAATCGACGTTTCTTAGTGTCTCTCCTGTTGAAGCCCTCACCTCGCGATGTTGGCGGAGCTATTCGAAGCCAATCTATCCAATCTTGAAATGCTTTTCGCCGCGCACTCCTCGCTTCTCGGTAATAACGCCGCATTAGTCTATGGCGCCGTTCAATTTCACGATTTTCCTCAATTTTTTCCCAAAACTCAGTCAAGGTAGGTCTGTTCTGAAACGTCTTAATTTCTTCCGCGGTGGCTTGACCAAGCAGATACCGGTCGCGTCTCTCAGCCATGCTCGCAGAAAAAGCCTTCACTTTCTCATTATTGGTGAGGGCCACCAGATAGATTTTTTCGGCTTTTAGTATTTCAGCGATAGTATTGAACCTGACTTCGGCTCGTGCGAGCGCCCAAGCCAATCCGATCCCGTCACCTTCATCCATAGCTACCTGCAAGGATATTTCGGCCTGATCCATGATTATCCTGGCCCAAAGACCGACTCGTTCTGGATCCAGCTGAGAAGTCGCCCCGTGTTTTCTGGCATTATGACCAATAGTGACTTTGCCCTCAATTGTTTTAGGCCCGGAGCTTGCCAGTGCATTCGCTCGGTTTGCAGCCATCTGCCTTGCGGTTGTCATTCTACAACCAATTCGGCCGGAATCGGACGGGCTTTTTGAAGAGCATCAAAATCAGATTTAACCTGACGGCGACGGGTCTCGAGTTGGGGTAATTTGATTTCATGGAAGTGGAGATCGTAGTTCATCGAGCTGACCGATTTTCCCATGAGATCAAGAAGATCTATACCTATCTCTTCCAGCTCTTGATGCGCTTTACTTGCGATGTCAGGGTCGGGTTCCAGTGCGCGTTTTGTGAGCTCGCTTAGTTCAGGACCTTCACGACCTCTATCGTAGCCTCTGAATTTGGCGAGCTCTTTCTCAATTTCCTTTCCTAAGAGATTCCTTAAGCAGCGTTCCCGCATTTTTCGGTGCTGCAAGATTTCCCATTCTATGGATATGAGGTTTTCTGCAACGACAAACTCGTAAGGCGTAAATGGTGTGAGCGTACGCATCAACTGCGCCTGAAAAACTGCGAAGCTACCGGCCTCTTCGCCAGGAATTGTATCGCGCTTTGGTAAGACATCCGCGAAAGAGGTCAGGCCAAAATCTAGTGGGTCTGCCGGAACATTCTTTTGTGCCAACTTCCTTCCCCTTGGATATAGAGATGTATTGCAAGCATTGTAGCAACGGTGATTGTCACTTGGCAAACGGCAATGAGGGCAAACAGTGATGAATGCGCTGCTACAACGGCAATTCTCAGAGCGTTTGGCAACTATAAGGGGCTTAAGCCATCGTCAATCCTGCGTGTCTCCGAGCCTTGCAAGGC
>NZ_JBPOEU010000108.1:0-2125 GCF_051251695.1 Maritalea sp.
GTGTAAACGTGCAGCAGCGCTCCTGCTTGATGCAAATGCTTCGCAGTAAAGGCGATGCCAATTTTAACGGGTGTCAGCGACAAGCCTTTTTTAATAATGGGACTGGTGTTATTAAACTGGGTGATGGCCTTTCTGCGCGCCCAATAATCAGAAGACGCTTCTAAGCGTGCAATCAGGTCGCCCAACAAGTTATGCTCTACGGTCATGCCATACGGCGTGAGGTTACGCTCTTTATCGCCATATAGGTTCAATTTACGTACCGTTAGTGGATCTTTACCTACTTTTCGTGCAATCGCGTCCATCATCGCTTCGGCTACGATCATACCTTGTGGGCCACCAAAACCGCGATAGGCAGTGTGTGACACCTGATTAGTGCGACAGCGATGGCCCGCCACATTGACGTTCTCAAGGTAATAACCGTTATCACAATGAAACATTGCCCTGTCAACAATGGCATCAGATAAGTCAGGTGAGTGCCCGCAGTTACCGTTGATGTCGATATCAGCAGCCCTGATTAGGCCTTCTTGGTTAAAGCCCACTTGATAGCTGTTTTCAAATGGATGGCGCTTACCAGTGGCAATCATGTCTTGCATGCGTGGTAGGCGAAGTCTTACAGCGCACTGGTTACGTTTGGCAAGCAGAGCAGCAATACACGCCCATTGTGCCGCTTGGGTTTCCTTACCGCCAAAACCACCACCCATACGGCGCATATCCACCACGACCTTATGCAATTTGCAGCCTAATACTTCTGCGATAAGTTTTTGAACTTCACTGGGGTGCTGACTCGATGTGTAAACCAATACGCGGTCTTCCTCATCGTTTATCGCCATAGACACTTGGCCTTCAAGATACATGTGTTCTTGACCGCCGATGCTTAAATGCCCTTGAGCATTAAGTTCGCTTCGGCCAAAGGCAGTGTCAAAATCACCTTGTTGCATAAAATGCGCTGGGCGCACAAAATTACTCTGCTGTTTTGCAGTTTCAACCGTTAGGCACGGCGCAGATGGCGTAATATCAATTATGGCTTTGAGCGCAGCCTGCCGTGCATGTTGCACGCTGTCGGCTAATACCGCGAATAAGGCCTGACCGTTGAATAACACTCGGTCTTGGGCAAAAATAGGGTCGCCATCAAATACTGGGGCGATATCCACATGACCTGGTACGTCATCCACAGTAATCACGTCGGTTACGCCTGGGCTTGCCCATACAGCCGTTAAATCGATAGAATTTAACGTACCTGAGGCTTCAGGGCTGGTGCCCACTGCCGCGTACTGCAAATTAGCAGGTTGGGGCATGTCGTCCACGTAACGGGCTTGGCCGCTGACTTGGCGAATAGCACTTTCGTGAGGATGTGATTTGCCTACTTTCCCTTGGGGGTTACTGGTAAACGGCTGTTCAATAAGTTTACGCATGGCCGTAACCTCGCTGTATTGGTGAATGAAAAAAGCTAAGAAGACAATCAGGCACCCAAGGTGCAAATGATTCGTTAACAGAAATAAAACAGCAATGGTTATTCATATGCGTGCACTCGCGTTTCAATTTGCTGGCTCTGTTGATTCGTTTGCAACCAAAAGCGCCTAAACAGATTGACCAACAAGGCTTGACGATACTCAGCGCTGGCGCGCACGTCGTCAAGGGGGGTAAACGATTCACTAAGTACTTTTTTGCCTAACTCAAACGTACTGATTTTAGACCAGTCTTTGCCTTTAATGGCATCGCTCAAGGCATCAACTGACGCTGGTGTGGCTGCTACGCCGCCAAAACCAGATTTTAGTTGTAATACGTTGCTGTTCTCGTCTAGCGCCAAATTAAACACGGCACACACAGCTGAGATATCATCTTCTTGGCGCTTAGAAATTTTATACGCCCGCACTTGGGCGTTCGGCTTAAGGTAAGGGATGAAAATCGCTTCAATCCACTCATCATTTTGCAACCGCGTTTGGCGATAACCTGTGAAAAAGTCGCTAATAGCAATGTCTCGACGAGTCGTGCCATTATCTACCTTGATCACTGCATTTAGCGCCAATAGCGCTGGGGGCATATCGCCGATGGGGGAGGCGTTCGCGACATTGCCGCCCAGGGTCGCTTGATTACGGATAGGTGTAGAGGCGAATCTGTCTAGTAG
>NZ_JBPOEU010000109.1:0-2096 GCF_051251695.1 Maritalea sp.
AGCTTGTTCCTATCTTCTATCGAAAGATCACGGAACTGCGTGTATTGCTTCAATAGTTTGTCTGATTTCAACCACGATAGGTTGAGGTCGTTCTGATGTCGGGCAA
Source organism: Maritalea sp. (assembly GCF_051251695.1). Lineage (NCBI taxonomy): Bacteria > Pseudomonadati > Pseudomonadota > Alphaproteobacteria > Hyphomicrobiales > Devosiaceae > Maritalea > Maritalea sp. Next base: position 107 of record NZ_JBPOEU010000109.1, read on the forward strand.
TCGCATCTGCTGCTTTGTGCGTTGTCGAATCTTCATCGTTGAAAGAATCTTCTGTCGCCATGACACGAAAACTCAAAGGAGATTCCCAGGATATTCTACTGAAATGACTCTGGCACAAGTGGAATTCCAGCAGATCGCGAGCTTCAGAAGGATTGTCAAGTAGCTCCGCTCTGATAATCTCCCTGCGATACCGTCCAAGATCCTCGATCAGTTTCTTGTTCATTCCGTCAGATTTTCCGTTCGTCGCCGCAGCAAGTGAAGCCTTCTTTTCTTTTTGCTTACCTTCATACTCGTCCGCTTCTATCTGAGTTGCATCCCCAGAAACAGGTGATTGAATGTCATCATCCGATTGCAGACCGTAGAAGATAGCCTGTTTTCCGGTAGCATGCGAAAAAGTAACGATGCAACCGCCCTGATCCTTGTTGTCGTATTCTCGGTAGCGTTGTACGTGCTCGAATTCAAGTGAATCGAATTCAGCCATTTTTTCATCACGGCGTCTCTCAAGCTCTGCCTCGGAGTCTGCATTACCTGAGTTGTACATCTCGTCTATCTCATCTGAGATGGAGTCAATCTCTTCCTCCAACGCATCTAGCTTTGCTTGCTCTTCCTCTGGAATCTTCTGCGAAAAAGGCATTCTTCTGTATTCATACCGGTGTCCGACACCTTGATGATCCGTGATCGCCCACTTCCAACCTTCGAGCTTGAGTGAGTCAGCTACAGCGGCTAGTTTCTCGTCGGCTAGTGTCACAAGAATGCTCATATCATTGAGTAGCTTAACGCCAGTGAACAGATCGTCCCAATAGGTGCCACCTGCTTGCACATAAGCATCGATCCCTACAAACTTGGCAAGGCCAGTGTCAGACCTAACCTTGGAGTCCTCGATATGCCTCCGAATGCTGTGAACAGATGCAGACAGATTGTCACCCAATGAACGAAAGACAGATAGTTGCAGTCTCTTGTCCGGCGTTGCGCAGTAAGCCATAGCCTGATCCATAGTCAAGCGGTTAGCACGGAAGTGCTTCAGCAGCGTGGCGTTAAGTTGCGCTAGCCGCAAATATTGCTTCACTCTGGTTACGGTGTAGCCGAAGCGTGCAGCAATATCTTCGATGGTCGCTCCGTCTTTTTGCAGTGTAAGAAAACCTGCACAGGTATCGGCGGGGTGCATCGACTTTTGGGTCAGGTTCTCAATAAGTGAAAGTTCGGTGCTTTCTTCTTCAGTTCTCACAAGACAAGGAATCGGCCTTTCAGCGCTCATATTGCCTTCTTTGACGTGAAGCTCCAATGAGCCGAAACGTCGTCCACCAGCAGGCACAGCATATCCATCCTTATCAGGAAACACGATGAGGTTTTCGAGCAACCCGACTGCGAGAATTGCTGCGTGAAGCTCCTTGTCTTGCGGGTCATCCTTCGGGTTGATGGTTCTGACGTTCTTTTTAGTACGGTGTAGTTGGTTGAATGGGATATAGCTTATTCTTTCATCGGATTCCAAAGCAGTAGATACTGGCAGAGCATTGGTGGCTTCAATTGCATTGTTCATGATATGAGTATCCTGGAGGTTATGTTTCACTTAGAAGATGTGCTGTCTTTCAGTGCAAGAATGGAAGCGAGAAACCTAGAATCTAGGTCTTCAATGCTTTCGCCGTCGTCTGGCGATGCAACACTGTCACGACACACAACATCACCATTGCAGCGTGTTGCGAAAATATTGATCTGAGATTCCATGAAACATGGCTTGGCATATCCGACAATACAACCATTGCCATCTTTGAAAATGACTGTGTCTTCATCAACGTCCTCTATAGCGTTATATGAGGCATTGCCAAGGGCTACAGTTCTATGCTCTGTATCACTATCATGCGTAGATCGAACGTCCAAATCACACTTAGCAGCTACTTTTATCACTATAATCACCTCTGTTAATAGCGAAGCGTAAGAGCGGCGAATGCCGCTGCTTAGGCCTCTGGCCGACTGACGAAGTCCGGGGTGGGCA
>NZ_JBPOEU010000011.1:0-140355 GCF_051251695.1 Maritalea sp.
ATAGGGGCTACGATGAACCAAAAATCATCTCTTACGCAATCATATCAATCTGTCTAATGAACGCTGACGGGATACAGGCAAAACCCTTTCAGGATATGCGGCTGTTTTTGCGACCGACAGCCAAGACCTTGGAGGGTTTAGTGAACGCATTCTAGCAGGTGCATTCGCCAGATCGTTGGCGGCAGCGCCGGACGTGGTAGCCCTTTATGACCACGACCGGCGCGCCATTCTTGGCCGCACCAAGTCAGGCACGTTGAGACTTGAAGAAGATCAACGCGGTTTGAAATTCGAAATCAACGCGCCCGATACCACTGTTGGACGCGATGTATTGGAAATGGTTGGACGTGGCGATGTAACCGGCGCGTCGTTTGCCTTCACTGCAAAAGAGCAACGCTGGATCGAAACGCCCAACGGACTACAGCGGGAACTGATCGACGTTGATTTGCATGATGTGACCATCACGCCCTCACCCGCATATTTGGACACAGAAGTCGCTCGACGATCAATGCCAGGTACTTGCACTTTCCAAGCCTATGCAGAACGGCAACTCAAGATATTGGAGATGATCCGATGAGCTTTTTCAACCGGCTACTTGGCCGTGAAGAACGCGCAGTCATCAAAAGCTCAGACCCATATTTGGGCGAGTTCTTTGGCCAGCGAAATGGTGGTAGCGGCTACACCAACCCCGAACGGGCAAGCGGCCTATCAGTGGCGAACGCTTGCATATCCATCATCTCGCAAAACCTCTCGGCGGTTCCGTGCAACCTTTACAAGCGCACCGACAATGGCGGACGGGACAAATCCAAACAGCACCCACTTTATGGCGTGTTGCAAAACTCAGCCAATGACACCCAAACCTCTTTTGAGGTGCGAGAGATGTTGCTGGTTTCTCTCCTCACCAGTGGCAACGCCTACGCCGAAATCGTGTGGAACGCTAAAGGCCAAGCAACGGCCCTCAAGCCGATTGCAACCGGCAATGTAGCAGCGGAGAGATTGAATAGCGGACGCATCCGATACCGCGTTTCGCAACCCAACGGCAGCAACAAAACACTGGTGCAAGAGGAAATGCTGCACTTACGCTATCGCCTTGGCCCAGATGGTGTAACCGGACTTTCCCCGATCCAGATCGCAAGGGAAACCTTCAACCTCGCATTGTCGCAAAATGATCAGGCGTTCAAGCTATCGGACAAGGGCTTTCGACCAGCCGGTGCATTGGTGTTTCCTGAAGCACTAGGGCGCGAAGCTGCACAGGCACTTAAGGCAGGTTTCCGAGAAAAGTTCATTGGAGCGGCCAATACCGGCGAAGTGATGGTGTTGGATGGCGGCGCCAAGTTCGAGCAAATATCGTTCAACTCACGCGACAGCGAATTCTTGGAAAGCCGCAAACTTTCGAACCTCGACATATGTCGCGCCTTTGGCGTCCCTCCTACCGTCGCAGGGATCACGGACAACGCCACATATTCAAACACAGACCAAGAAAGCCGAGCCCTAGTGGTGCGGTGTTTGGCACCCATGGCCCGACGCATCGAACAGGCCATGAATGCAGCCCTGTTGCCGCCCATGGCGCGAAAGAACCTCTTTATTGAACATGACCTAGCCGGACTACTCAGAGGCGACCTCAAGGCACGTTATGAGGCTTATCGGATAGGTCGCGAATGGGGCTGGCTATCACCTAACGAAATCAGAGGTTGGGAGAACCTGCCCGAAATCGAAGGCGGTAGCGAATACCTGACGCCGCTCAACATGACAGCAATCAACGACCGGGAGACAGAGACCAATGACGAAGAAGCTTAGATGTACGCAAGCCGAAGTTTCCCGTGTGATTAAGGGCATTCAAAGGAGCGGTGAAGAATTGGCCCGCCTTGAAATTGACCAAGACGGCAAGATCATCGCGATCCTCGGACGCCCCACGGAAAGCCAACTGGATAACCCTTGGGACGAGGAACTAAGATGAAACGCAGAAATCTCCCAAAATATGTAAGCTGCCATAGAGACCAGCACGGTCGCCCAAGATACCGTTTTCGAAAGAAAGGCTTCAATAGCTATTACTTCAAGTCTGCGCCGCATACTGAAGCGTTTCGTCAAGAGTACGACGCTTGCATGCTAGGCGAGAAAGCTCCTCGGCTTGTACCCGGCAAAGACAGCATCAAGGCGGGGACGCTTACCGATCTTGTGCACCGATATTACGCCTCACCCAAGTTCCATGGACTTCGCGATTCAACAAAGCAGACTTACCGCAACCAGCTAAATCGCTTTTGCGACAAACACGGTGACAAACCAGTGCATTTGTTAAAGCGTAAACATGTGGACGCAATTCTAGGCAAAATGCATGATCGCCCCGGAGCGGCAAATTCACTCCTTGATCGGCTCAAGCTCCTGTTCAAGTTCGCTGTGAACATTGAAATGCTACCAGTTAACCCACTGATCGGCATGGACGGGTTCAAAACGAACTCTGACGGTTTTCATTCTTGGACCGAGGATGACATACAAAAATTTGAGGCGACGCACACGGAGGGCAGCAAGGCACGCCTAGCGTACTCGTTGCTATTATACACCGGACAAAGGCGCTCAGACGTTGTTCGAATGGGTTGGCAGCACGTAGATGGCAACGCGATAAGCGTGGTGCAACAAAAGACCGGTGGACGCCTAGAATTGCCGCTACACCCCACTTTGCGCAAAGAACTTGGGCGACTGCCAAAAGACAATTTGACATTCGTCATGACCAGCTTTGGCAAGCCTTACACGGCCAACGGTTTCGGAAACTGGTTCCGCGACCAATGTGATCTGGCATCTTTGCCCCACTGTTCCGCACATGGGTTACGCAAAGCAGCGGCAAGAAAACTGGCCGAGGCTGGATGCACCAATCAACAAATCAAAGCAGTAACTGGTCACCAGACAGAAGAAGAGGTGAACAGATACACACGGGCCGCTTCACAAAAGCAATTAGCGGAAAGTGCATTTGAAACGCTCACCAAAGGGCAAAACACGAACAAAAATGTCTAACCAATCCAAAATCGTTAGACACTTGAAAGGTTAAACCATGGAAATCATTGACGAAATCAAAAAGGATGGCGGAGAGACAGGGATTCGAACCCTGGAGACGGTTACCCGCCTACACGCGTTCCAGGCGTGCGCCTTCGACCACTCGGCCACCTCTCCGGCGCGACAGTAGAACTGTCGGAACATAGTCAGAGATAAGCATTGGCTTATCCATTCATTTAAAGACGATTGGGTTGGTCGGTATGTCCGGCCAGTCCTGAGCCCTTATAATCGCAAGCGGCAAATCAATTGAATTTACGCCAGCAATCGGGCGCACTATACTCATCGCGAAACTGATCGCAAGTGTTCACTTATGCGTTGAGCGCTTGAAACGCATATTTTGCATGCCTATTATCGAAATAACGCAACAAAATCCCCCAAGAAAGTTCCCCATGAAGATGATTACGCGCCTTATAGGCTCTTTATTTTTGGCGCTTATGCTGATTTTCATAGTGATGGACGGCGCTAAAATTCTTAGTTCAAACGAATTGGCGTTTTCGCCTCTGGGCCAAGTTTGGTTCCAGATCGACCGGGCAATAGGCAGTTTAACCCTGAATACACTCCAAGCTGTTGTACAAAGATATGTACATCCGTTCATTTGGGATCCGATTATTGTGACAGTTCTTGGTGCGCCAGCTTGGCTTTTTTGCGCAGTATTGGGCGTTTTGTTTCTTTATTTGGGGCGCACCCGCACCCGCGAACGTTATAAACATATCGACGAACTTTAAAAAAGGCTTACGCAATGGACATCAGTGCGACCAATTTTGCTCACCACGTAAATGGCAATCCCATTGAAGGACCTTATCCTGAAGGTAACCAATCCATCTATTTGGCGTTGGGATGTTTTTGGGGGGCCGAACGGCTGTTTTGGCGACTAGACGGCGTTTGGGTTACCGCCGTTGGCTATCAAGGTGGAAGCCAGCAAAACCCCACTTACCAGCAAGTTTGTTCTGGCAACACCGGACACACAGAAGCTGTATTGGTGAATTTTGATCCCACCCAAATTTCTTTAGAAGAAATTCTTGTGCATTTTTGGCAAGAGCATGATCCGACCCAAGGCAACCGGCAAGGAAATGATGTGGGAAGCCAGTATAGATCTGCGATCTATTTCACGTCCAAAGAACAAGAAGCTGTAGTTCGCGCCAGCCAAGAGGCATACACCGCCTCACTAAAGACAAGCGGTTTTGGACCTATTACGACTGAAATTGGGGCCGCGGGAACCTTTTATTTTGCTGAAGAATATCATCAGCAATATTTGTCTAAGAACCCAGGCGGGTATTGCGGTCTTAAAGGCACGGGCGTTAGCTGCACAATCGGTGGCGCGTAATTGATGTTATCCAGAGAGGAATTTGAAGCGTTTTGCTTCACGCTGCCACATGCGACTCATGTGGTGCAGTGGGGCAACGCTTCGGTTTTTAAGATTGGCGGCAAAATATTTGCGCTTTATAGCCGTTGGGATGATGCGGATTGCGATGTCGTCAACTTTAAGTGTTCGGATCAGTCATTCGCGATTTTGCCAACCCAGGAAGGCATTGAACCGGCTAAATATCTTGCCCGGGCCAAATGGGTGCAGGTACGCGAAGAAGCGGGATGGGATGAGGCGACGTTCCACGCCTACATTCAACAAGCCTATGATATTATTGTTGGCAAGCTCACCAAGAAAGCTCGGGCGGAGCTCGGTTTATAATAAAACTTGTGCCGTTCAGCACTGCTTGGTTTAATGGCGCTGAATTTATTTTTTGCGAGCCAATGTTATGAAAATTATCGGTGCGGTTTTTGGTTTATTTTTTTTACTGGTTCTTTCAGGTTGCGCAACCCTAAGCAAATCCCAATGTCAAACTGGTGACTGGCGCAGCATTGGTGAAAATGACGGGCGGTCTGGATATTCCTCTGCGCGGTTCACAGAACATAGTGAGGCCTGCACCAAGCACGGTATCGCCGCAGATCGGGGCCTTTACGAACAGGGAAGAAAAATCGGGTTGCGTTCTTACTGTACGCCTGCAAACGCTGCAAAAGTAGGCTTAGCAGGACGATCTTATCGCAATGTTTGTGAAGGAGATATTGGGCTTAGTTTTGCGCGTATTCATCGCCAAGCAAATGACGTCTATTCAATCGACCAAGACATTGAGGGGATAAATTCTGAAATAAGCACACTCACCAAAAAACTGGCTGATCCGGCAACGCTACAAACCGAGCGAGATAGCATTGCCAGTGACATCCGATTTTTAGGCTATGATTTATCGAACAAGCAACGAGACCGATCGCGCGAAGATGCAGAGCTTCGCCAAGTCTTACTAGAAGAACAGGCTAGACTATCGCGTTAAAGAAAAAGGCGGCCATTGGCCGCCTTCGTTTTCTCGTTACATATTGATCCCTAAGATTTAGGCTGCTTTACGATACGCAAATATGGTTTCACTTCGTTCCAACCATCCGGGAATTTCTTCTTCGCGTCATCGTTAGATAGCGCAGGAACGATGATGACATCATCGCCATCGGTCCAGTTTACTGGTGTCGCCACTTGATGTTTAGCGGTGAGCTGCAATGAGTCAATCACACGCAACACTTCATCAAAGTTACGACCAGTTGATGCCGGATATTCAATTTTCAGTTTAACCTTTTTGTCTGGCCCAATCACAAAGACAGACCGCACCGTAAGGGTGTTGTCAGCTTTGGGGTGGATCATTGAATAAAGATTGGCAACCGTTTTGTCTGGGTCTGCGATCAACGGGAAGTTAAGCGCGGTACCTTGGGTCTCTTCAATATCGTCAACCCATGCCTTATGCTCTTCAATCGGATCAACAGAAAGGCCGAGCACTTTTACATCACGTTTTTCAAATTCTGGCTTTAGCTTTGCGGTGTAACCAAGTTCGGTCGTGCAAACGGGCGTAAAATTCTTCGGGTGTGAAAACAACACTGCCCAATGACCGTCAATATAGTCGTGAAACTTGATCCGGCCTTCAGTTGTATCTGCTTCAAAATTTGGGGCTTCGTCGCCAAGTAGCAATCCCATATTCTTATCCTTCTTTAAAAATTCTACTATCTCTAATATGTGGTGTAGCACGTCAAAATAGAATATCAGTTTTTGAGATTATTTTTGCCAAGTTTTAGCCATATCGGGGATCATTTTTTACCCCCGCATCATGCTGCGCGCAATCAAACCAATCGCGATTAGAACTGCCTCTTAAAAAAAACCGAACGGCAATCTTAGTGGCCTGCATCCAATCGGCCGGTTTGCAGATCATAGTCCGTCGCGACGGCATATTCGGGATCGTCTTCAGCGGGCTCAACCAACTGGCCTGCATTTTTAAGCAGCGTTTTACAATCATTGGACAGGTGCCGAAGTTTCAGTTTCGTGCCGTTGGCTTCATATCTTGCGGCCAAAGCTTCAATCGCTTGCAAACCTGAATGATCAACAACCCGAGACCCTGCAAAGTCGATAATAACGGTTTCGGGGTCATCTTTGGGATCAAACAGGATGCTAAAGCTTTCGATGGAACCAAAGAACAGCGGCCCTTCAAGCTTATAGATCTTTTCCTTGTCGCCTTCATGGTAGCCCGGTGTTGATGCATGCATGCGTGTTGAAGCGTTCCAGGCGTAAACCAGCGCTGAAACAATAACCCCCACCACCACAGCCGTGGCCAAATCAGTCGCTACGGTCACAACTGTCACCAACACGATAACAAATGCATCTGCGCGCGGAATACGCATCATGATTTTGATAGAGCGCCATGCGAATGTGCCGATCACCACCATGAACATAACACCCACCAACGCCGCCAGAGGGATCAGTTCAATCCAACTTGACGCAAATAGGATGAAAGCCAGTAAGAACAGGGCAGCGGAAATACCGGACCAGCGCGTACGGCCGCCCGATTTAACGTTGATCATGGACTGACCAATCATCGCGCAACCGCCCATGCCACCAAAAAATCCGGTGACCAAATTGGCAAGGCCTTGCGCAATGCTTTCTTTAGAGGCCCCGCCCTTTGTTTGGGTGATTTCGGCAACAAGGTTGAGTGTCAGCAAGGATTCAATCAAGCCAATCGCCGCTAGAATCACAGCGTATGGCAAAATGATCTGCAAGGTTTCCCAAGTCAGCGGCACCATTGGAACATGAAATGCAGGTAATCCGCCTTTGATGGACGCCAAGTCGCCAACGCGCGGTACATCTAAGTTGAGTACGATCACTGCAATCGACACTGCGCCAATGGCAAGCAGTGGTGCGGGAACCGCTTTGATATATTTACCGCCCCAGTGAATGATCATCATCGTTACAATGGTCAAAAAGAGCATCAAATATAGGGGCATTCCGGTCATCCATTCGCCGCCAGCAACACCATGTCCGCCGCCACTTGCGGTTCCGGGCACTTGAAACTGACTGAGCTGTGCCAAGAAAATAACGATGGCAAGACCGTTCACAAAGCCCAACATCACAGGATGGGGGACCATGCGAATGAACTTGCCCCAGCGCATAATACCAACGACAATTTGAATGATGCCCATCAGCACAACAGTGGCGAACAAATATTCAATACCGTGCTGAGCAACCAGCGAAACCATAACCACGGCCAAAGCCCCGGTCGCACCTGAAATCATCCCCGGACGGCCGCCCAACGTCGCTGTAATCAACCCAACTATAAACGCGGCATAAAGACCAACAAGAGGGTGAACACCTGCAACGAATGCGAAAGCGACGGCCTCTGGCACGAGCGCCAAGGCAACGGTTAAGCCCGCAAGCACATCGATACGAAGTTGAGCTGCGGACGGCACGCCAAAACCATCGGCGCTTGCGACTAGAAAACGATTGAACAAAATAGTGATCTCGCTGATATGAATGTGAGACAAAAATCTCACGTTAAACCCCTGAATGCTGGCGTTTAACGCAGTTTGACGTCAATGGCAAGTTACGGACAATGCGGTGTGGATTTCGAACTTGTTATGAATAGCGTGCAAACGACTATTTCGTATCGTGCACGTTTCGCTCGAAAGAACGCCCCAATCGCTTTTCAAACCAGCGCACCACAAGGGTAAGAGAAATCGTCATCACCAGATAAAGGAACGCCACAACATTGTACGTTTCAAAAAACTTGAAGGTTGACGCCGAGTAGACTTTGCCCAGTTGGGTGATGTCTTGTACCCCCAAAACCGAAACCAAAGCGCTATCTTTGATCATGGCGATCAGTTCGTTGCCCATTGGCGGCAGGATAAGCTTGAATGCTTGCGGCGCGACCACAAGTCGGAATGTTCGCCAGCGGCTAAGGCCCAATGCTTTTGCGGCTTCAACCTGTCCACGATCAACGGCCTGAATGCCTGCGCGGAAAATTTCAGCAATAAAGGCAGAGTATGAAATCGTCAGCGCAATAATCGCGCGCCAGGTGAAATCAAAGCCGCGCACGGTCATCTTGCCAAACAGGCCCCATTCTATCAACGGCGCACACACCTGATTGAAGGCGTCGACAAACCAAGGCGCGCCAACAAAAGCGATATAGAACAACAACACCAACATCGGAACGCCACGCACGATCTCGATGTAAAATGTTGCGATCTCGCGCAATATTCTGGACGAGGATATTCGCCCCAGCACCACCACTGTCGCTAAAACAACACTCAAAGTGAACGCCACCAGAGTCACATATAGAGTGGTTGTGATGCCCCTGCTTAAGGCAAAAAATATCGTCTGATATCCCTCGTCCGCCACCAGCGACCAAAAAACAACGGCGGCGCACAGGATAGCGACGAGCAACCAATAAGGCACTTCGCGCTTGGTCGAACTTGTGGTTGGAGGCATCAATATTTGGTTCTTTTATTTCGGAGAAAAAGTGCCCGCACGTTGCGGGCACAATTGAGTTTATTGATTTACTTTATACTCGTAGAACCATTTTTGGTTCAGTTTTTCGAGTGTGCCGTCTTCGCGCATTGATTTTAGCGCTGCGTTGATTGGGCCAACAAGGTCTGAACCCGGCGTCAAAATGAAGCCAAAATCTTCCGTGCCTAAGGCATCTCCCACCACTTTAAACGATCCTGGATTTGCCCCCATATATCCTTGGGCCGAAGTGCTATCCATCAAGACCGTATCAACGTCGCCAGTTTTTAGCGCCTGCACACTTGTGCCGAATGTTTCAAATAGTTTGATGCGTGGATTTGCTTCATCGCCATCAAGCATATCGTAAACCGCGACATAAAAATTGGTTGTGCCCGGTTGCGCACCAACGAGCAACTCCGCGTTTGCGGCGAACGTTTTAGCATCGGTAAAGCGTGTCTCATCAGCACGAACCAACAAGAATTGTTGCGAAGTCATATAGGGTTCAGAAAAATCGATTTGGGTTGCACGTTCCTCAGTAATCGTAATGCCGTCCATACCTACATCAAACTGACCGTCCTTAACCGCTTGGATCATAGTGTCCCAACTTGAAATTTGCCAATCCACTTTCGCGTTAAGGCGTTTTGCTATTTCGTTGAACGCGTCATACTCCCAACCGATGCCTTCTCCACTTTTAGGATCCGCAAAATTGAGCGGCGTATAGGCATTTTCCGTTACCGCGACGATGGTACGGCCGTTCAAATCTGGCACATCGCTGGCATGGGATATCGAAGTGAGGCCGACAACAGCCGCGACGGCGGCCGTAATTAGAGTTGTGAATTTCATGATGCGCTCCACATGTTGTTGTGTTGGTCTGTTTTTTGTTGTTGGGTAAAACCTTAAAAGGTGAATCGGCGCTTGAAAAGCCCCATTGCGACATCACCCAATTTGAGTCCAAATTCAAATTTCAGATTGACAACAACAATGCTTGTCTGATTTTGAATTTCTTCACACGCTGGCAAGTTCTGCGCAGCACGTTTTTTGCCACATAAGTTGGAGTTTTATAGGTTGGAAGCAAAATTGGGCGCAGACATTTATGGAATGGAAAAGTGGGGCCAACAATTCCTCACCGTGATGCCGAATGGCGACGCCGGTTTGATCGATATTCAAAACAAAAATGCAGCGCCGGTCAGTATCCCCGATATTGTGAAAGACCTCTCTGAACGCGGAATTTATTCCCCGGTTTTATTGCGGGTCAATTCCTTCCTTGAAAATAGCCTAACCAATCTGAATGAGGGATTTGCTGAGGCGATTAAAGAATATGAATTTAACGGCTCTTACCGTGGCGTGTTCCCGATCAAGGTCAACCAGCAAGCCGAAGTTGTCGAACGGATCGTCGAAACCGGACGGCAATATGATTATGGGCTTGAGGTCGGCTCCAAGCCGGAATTGCTGATTGCGCTTGCGCAAAATTTGGCCAAAAATAGTTTGCTGATTTGCAACGGAGTGAAGGATGAAGAGTTTATTCGCCTCGCCATTCTATCGTGCAAAATCGGTTTCAACACCATCATTGTTTTGGAAAGCACCAAAGAGCTAGAACTGGTCATTCAAGTTTCCAAATCTCTTGGTGAAATGCCGTTGTTGGGCGTACGGATCAAACTGACCCATGAGATCAAAGGCAATTGGTCGGAAAGCTCTGGCGACAGATCAAGCTTTGGCATGCCACCAGACGACGTCGTGACCGTGGTTGAACGGCTTCAGGCTGAAAATATGCAAGATTGTCTAGTATTGCAGCATTCGCATTTAGGTTCGCAAATTTCGGACATTATTGACGTGCGCCGTATCGCGAATGAAGCTTGTCGATTTTTCACCGAGTTGCGCAAATTGGGCATGCCTTTGCAATATATCGATTTGGGCGGCGGCCTTGGGGTAGACTATACGGGCGAGAAACAGTCCAACGAGAACTCTATCAATTATAGCCTATATGAATATTGCGAAGCGATTGTTGAAACCGTCAAATATGCCATGGATGATGCTGGGTTGGCACACCCGCACATTGTCACTGAGAGTGGACGTGGCGTTGTGGCTTCGTCCTCGATGCTGATTTTTGACGTGTTGGACACCACGCTTTACGACAGTTCAACCCTGCCCGAAACAGGGGATGACGCGCATCACCTTATCAAAGATCTGTTGGACATTCAGGAATATCTGTCGACCAAGCGCTTACAAGAGTGCGTGAATGACGCGATTTATTACCGTGATGAAGTTCGGGCTCTGTTTCGACGCGGCAACGCAGATATTAAATCGCTCGCCCATGCTGAGCATATTTTTCGCTATCTTGTTGCGCAGTTCAAAAAACTTGCCGAGGAAATGGAAGTCCCCCATCAGCTAGAAGATCAATTGGGCACGTTTGCTGATATTTATCATGGTAATTTTTCATTGTTCCAGTCTTTACCGGACGTTTGGGCGATTGATCAATTGCATCCGATTATGCCGTTGCAAAGACTAAATGAAGTGCCGCATCGCCAAGCGGTTTTGTCTGATATCACCTGCGATTCAGACGGCAAGATTGACCGGTTTGTACTAGAAGATGGAATTTCCAAGACCTTGCCGGTTCATGATATTGTCGAAGATGAACCCTATTATATTGGCGTGTTTTTTGTTGGTGCGTATCAAGAGACATTGGGCGATTTGCACAATTTATTTGGCGACACAAACGTCGTAACCGTCTCACTAGCAGAAGATGGCGAATTTGATCTTTTGCACGAAGTTGAAGGCGATACGATTGCCGAAGTGCTTGAATCCGTTGAATATGATGCCCCTGCATGCCTAGCAACATTTAGGAAACGCGTGGATAACGCCGTGAGCCGAAAAGAATTGACCATTTCTGAAAGGCGTGTGCTGATAGCTGCCTATAAAGACAGCCTGAACGGTTACACCTACTTTGAAAAAGAATAGATATCCCTCAACCAAAAGGACAGTTTGATGGGCAAAACATTAGTCATTGGCGCCGGGGGCGTTGGATCAGTTGCTGTTCATAAAATGGCGATGAATAGCGATATTTTCACCGACATCACATTGGCCAGTCGGCGCAAGTTCAAATGCGACGATATTGCTAAATCAGTAAAAGAACGCACTGGCGTTCAAATCAATACCGCCCAGATTGACGCCATGGATGTGAACGCAACGGCGGCTTTGATTAAACAAGTCGGCGCAGACCTCGTGGTCAATTTGGCGCTGCCCTATCAAGACTTGGCCATCATGGATGCATGTCTAAAAGCTGGCGCCAACTATATGGACACTGCCAATTACGAACCAGAAGACAACGCTAAGTTTGAATATCACTGGCAGTGGGCTTATCAGGATAAATTCAAAGAAGCTGGTTTGACCGCTATTTTGGGCTCTGGCTTTGACCCCGGCGTAACATCGGTGTTTGCTACATGGCTTCGCAAACACAAGTTGGAAACCATCCGGCAAATCGACATTTTGGATTGCAATGGCGGGGACAATGGCAAGGCCTTTGCGACCAACTTCAATCCTGAAATCAATATTCGTGAAGTGACCGCACCGGCCCGACATTGGGAAAATGGCAACTGGGTTGAAAGCCCCGCGATGACGCACAAATATGCGTTCGATTTCCCCGCCGTTGGGGAAAAAAACATGTATTTGATGTATCACGAGGAATTGGAAAGCTTAAAAACCCACTTCCCCGAAATAGAGCGCGCGCGCTTTTGGATGACGTTTGGTGATGCCTATATCAACCATGTTACTGTGTTGCAAAATGTAGGCATGACCTCCATCGAGCCGGTGATGCATGATGGGAAAGAAATCATTCCGTTGCAGTTTCTCGCTTCCGTTTTGCCGGACCCAAGCGACTTGGGTGAATTGACCAAAGGCAAGACATGTATTGGCGACATTGCCACGGGCAATGCGCGCGATGGAACAGGCGAAAAGACCTTCTACATCTACAATATCTGCGACCATGAGGAGTGTTATGCCGAAGTTGGGTCACAAGCTGTAGCCTATACAACTGGCGTTCCAGCGATGATCGGTGCGGCACAATTCCTTAAAGGCAATTGGACCCAACCAGGCGTTTGGAACATGGAACAACTTGATCCGGACGATTTCATGGAGATGCTCAACGATCAAGGCCTACCTTGGCAAGTTAAAGAACTAGACGGCCCGGCACAGTTTTAAGCTTGAGGAAGGTGGGGACATGAACGAAGTTGGATTGCCACAATCTGGCGATGAGGGCGCATTCGCCAAGTTCGATCTTTTTAGTGTCCCCTCGCCCTGTTTCGTGGTGGATGAAGTTGCGATTGAGCGTAACTTAAAAATCTTGGCGGATATAAAGGCGCAATCTGGAGCCAACATATTGTTGGCACTCAAGGCGTTTTCGATGTTCTCGCTTTCCCATTTGGTCCGTCAATATTTGGACGGCACCTGCGCCTCTGGTCTTTACGAAGCCAAACTCGCGTCCAAGCATTTTGGTGGTTCGCTAACGACATATTGCGCGGGATACAAAGCCAGCGATTTATCCGAAATCATAGGCCTAAGCGATCACTTGATTTTCAATTCTATCGCGCAAAAAAATCGGTTCCTCCCGATCGTTGAGGCAGCGCGTCAAGATGGCAAGAACATCAGTTTAGGGTTACGCATCAACCCTGAACATTCCGAAGGGCATACCGCAAAATATGACCCGTGCATGCCATGTTCTCGCCTAGGTATTCCTGTGTCTCAGCTTGGCGCAGATGACCTGATCGGCATTGACGGGCTGCACATGCATACTTTGTGCGAGCAGGGGTTTGAACCGCTTGAACGCACTTGGAATGCGGTGTTGCCAAAAATCGAACTCTATTTGCAAGAACTCAAATGGATCAATTTCGGCGGTGGGCATCACATCACACGGCCCGATTACAATCGCGATGGGTTAATTCAATTCATCAAGGGAATCCGCTCAACTTATGATGTTGATGTTTACTTAGAACCCGGCGAAGCCTGCGCCCTTGATGCAGGTATTCTGGTGGGCGAAATTTTAGACTTGCCCGTTAATCAAAAGCAATTGGCGATTACTGATATTTCTGCCACATGCCATATGCCCGATGTCATTGAGGCGCCTTATCGACCTGCAATGTTGGGTGAAACAAGCGACGGTCCAAGCTATTTAATGGGTGGCCCATCTTGCTTGGCTGGTGATGTGATCGGGGAATACCGTCCCGCCGAAGTGTTTGAGATTGGTGACCGCTTTGCGTTCCTTGATCAAGCGCACTATTCGATGGTCAAGACCAACACATTTAACGGCGTCCCACTACCTGCCCTTGCGATTTGGAATTCATCGACAAACAAAACCCGTATCGTAAAACAATTCACCTATGACGATTTTGAACAACGCCTTTCATAATTGGAGCCAATATGGCTGACTTCCTTGATTCAGAACTAAGTTCCAAAGAACGCGATATTGCCGGCGCAAAATTTGTTGTTGTGCCTATGCCTTTGGAGCGTACTGTTTCGTATGGTGCGGGCACAGCGGCTGGACCCAAAGCGATCATACAAGCATCGAACGAATTGGAACGCATTTGCCCGGAAGGTGAGCCTTGTTTACAAGGCATCACAACGCTCGACCCTATCGATTGCGACGGACCTTTACCTGAAGTGATGGCGCGCCTCGCGACAAAAACTGAGATGGTGGTTTCTCAGGGCAAGATTCCCGTCACCTTGGGCGGTGAACATTCATTGACATACGGCGCGGTTACCGGCGTCGCGCAAGCGCTTGGGCCCAAAGTTGGTATCATCCAAATCGACGCGCATGCGGACTTACGCATCGCCTATCAAGGCGAAAAACACTCCCACGCTTCTGTCATGAACCTGCTGTGCGAAGATGGGCACGCCCTCGCCCAATATGGTGTTCGCGCCCTGTGCCAGCAGGAAGTGGATGCACGTGAGAAATACGGCGTTACGTACATTGATGGCGAAGAGTTGGTGACGCAGAATATTAACTCGGTCGCCCTACCGACTGATTTTCCTGAAGATGTCTATATCAGCTTTGATGTCGACGGATTGGACCCTTCGATTATGCCAGCAACAGGCACCCCGGTCCCCGGTGGCTTGGGCTATTATCAAGCGTTAAATATCGTTGCATCTGCACTGCGCGGACGACACTGCGTCGGTATGGATATCGTCGAACTCGCCCCCAATAGAAATAGCCAAGCCTGGGATTTTACCGCTGCACAAATCGTCTATCGCATGATGGGAATGATTGAAAACTAGCTTTGCAATTTGGCATAATACAATTAAAATTTGCCAAATGGCATTTTTCTACCTATATTGATGGTAAGGAGACATTACCATGTTGGTTGAAATTTCCCGAACTGGTGCTGAGCCAGAACAAGCGGACATAAGTGCGGACGAAGCTGCGGCGCTGGCCCGTACGATCGTGAACCTATTTGATCGGTGGTCTCTTACCGATGCCCAAGCCTCTCAATTGCTTGGTGGCATGGCGTTGCGCACATGGGCGCGATGGAAAAACAATGATATTGGTCGCATAGATCGTGATCTTGCCACGCGGATGTCCATTCTTTTGGGCATACATAAGGGGCTTCGCTATATGTTCAGCGATCCTGTGCGTGGCTATGAGTGGATCAAGAAGCCAAACACTGTTTTTGATGGACAATCAGCGCTTGATCTGATGCTTGGCGGATCCATTTTTCATCTCGCAAGGGTGCGCACTTATCTGAATGCCGAACGTGGTGGCCGGTGAACAACAATTTTGTGCCCATAATTGATGTGAATTGGCCAAGAGCCTACCGCATCATTCGCACGATCCATCCACCCATCGATCTTTTTGAAGATATTGCTGACCCAGCCGACTGGGAAGCCCTTGCATCTGCCGAGGCAAAAACCAATCCACGGGTTTGGCTTGAACTGGGTGACTTGACAAAGGTGCCACCAGCGCGTCGCGTAAATGGGCATGGTGCAAGCTATGTGATGGCGCCATTTGTGCATTGTTCAACCGATAGACCCGGGCGGTTTACAGACGGCAGCTATGGTGTTTATAGCGCTGGGGACAGCGAAGAGGTTGCCATAAAAGAGGTCGCCTTTCACCACGCCAGATTTATGCATTCCACCGAACAAGACAGTGGATGGACCTCTCAATTCAGGGTGTTGGTGGGTGCAATCAACACGCAACTACACGAAGTTTCGAATAACCTTGATGCGCTGACCCCAGATGATTGGTCGGCAGGACAAGCGTTGGGTTCCACCTTACGCGCTGCCGGATCAAACGGGGTTTACTATCCCAGTGTAAGAGCACCGGGTGGCAAATGTATTGGTGCCTTTTGGCCAGACGTGCCTTCAATTCCAGTTCAAAGCACCCATTATGATTTTCACTGGGATAGCGAACGGGTCGACCGCATTCGAAATTGTAATAGTGGTAAAATCTACCAGATCGTTTAGCTCAACGCTCAAACATGCCCTCAAAGTCAGCGAAGCCTTTTACCTCAATCGGGTTACCTGATGGATCAAAGAAAAACATTGTGCTTTGCTCACCCGCCTCGCCTGCAAAACGGGTTTGTGGCTCAAGCACAAACTCAATGCCTGACGCTTTTAATTTCGCGGCCAATTTATCCCAATCGGGTTTTGGTAAGACAACGCCCAGATGGGGCATAGGGACCATATGCTCGCCGACCTTTCCCGTATTTGCTACAGGAAAGGGTTCACCCAAGTGCAACGATATTTGATGTCCAAAAAAATCAAAATCGACCCAACTTTCAGTGCTTCGTCCCTCTGCACAACCAAGCAAATCTGCGTAAAATGCGCGCGCTTCGTCCAGGTCGGTAACATGATAGGCCAAATGAAATCTTGATTGCATTGAAAGGTTCTCCAGTTTTCTTTTTTAGAACATAGCAATCTTCTTTCAAAATAATTAGAATGTTTTTATTGCCTCATTCGAAAGTTTTTGTTTTGGATATTCGATTTTTGGAAAGCCTGATTGCCGTAGTTGAAAACGGTTCTATCGCTGGGGCGGCGAGACTTCAAAATCTAACAGCGGCGGCTGTTAGCCAACGTATTCGCACGTTGGAAGCAGAACTTGATGTTCAATTATTGATACGTGAAGGACACGCCGCACGGCCAACTGGCGCGTGTCATAGGCTTTTACCAAGAGCAAAAATGCTGGTTGCCAACACTGCCGCGCTAAAATCGGACATTGATATCTCTGGATTATCGGGCTCATTCCGATTGGGCGCGATCTCTACGGCTTTGATCGATTTCATCCCCAGTGCGGTTCGCATAATTGAGCAAAAAGCACCAAATGCTGACCTAAAGATTATGCCGGGCAGCTCATCTTCTTTGTTTTCTCAATTAGAGCAACGACAACTAGACGCCGCCATTATTGTTCGCCCGTCATTCGAGTTATCGAAAACAATGAGCGTTGAACATTTCTGCTCCCAACCGTTTGTATCAATTGGCAAACTCTCGCCTGAACAACCTTTAGTGGTTTATGATAGGCAGTCGTGGGGTGGAAAAATCGCATGGCAATGGATTAGCGCAAATCTTCCTGCCCATAGAATTCTATGCGAATTGGATTCATTGGAAACGATTGCAACATTGGTCGACCAGCAGCTGGGTGCCGCCATTATTCCAGCGTGGCGTGGGCTGACTATTCAGCATCCAGATTTGGAAACCAACAACCTCAAAAACCCACCTGCAAACAGGGAACTTGTCCTAGTCTCAAACAAAGATTTTGCATTGCCATTGCTGATGGACGTGATCAGGCTGGCCCTTGCGGCACAGCGCTGATCTGTCTTATTCAGCGGTTTAGCTGTCGCCCATTTTCAGCGCCTTGATGAACGCTTCCTGTGGAATTTCAACCTTACCGAACTGGCGCATTTTCTTCTTACCAGCTTTTTGCTTGTCCAAAAGCTTACGCTTACGCGACGCATCACCACCATAACATTTCGCCGTAACGTCTTTACGCAAAGCTGAAATGGTTTCGCGGGCGATTACTTTGCCGCCAATTGCTGCCTGAATTGGAATTTTGAACAAGTGCTGCGGGATAAGCTCTTTGAGCTTTTCGCACATCACTCGGCCGCGTGCTTCAGCGGCGTTTCTGTGTACCAACATAGAAAGCGCATCAACAGGCTCTGCGTTTACCAGCACGGTCATCTTCACCAAGTCTCCAGCGCGATAGTCAGAGATTTGATAATCAAAACTCGCATAGCCTTTGGAGATTGATTTCAAGCGATCGTAGAAATCAAACACCACTTCGTTCAATGGCAAATCATATTGCACCATGGCACGACTACCAACGTAGGATAGATCGGTTTGAACCCCGCGACGGTCTTGGCAAAGTTTTAGGATCCCGCCCAAATACTCATCTGGGGTCAGAATGCTGGCCTTAATCCAAGGTTCGCGAATATCTTCGATATGCATCACGTCTGGCATGTCTGCCGGATTGTGCAATTTGGTTTCTGACCCATCACGCATACCAAGTTCGTAAACAACGCTTGGCGCAGTTGCGATGAGGTCAAGATCAAATTCACGGCTCAAACGTTCCTGAATGATCTCTAGGTGCAATAGACCCAAGAAGCCGCAACGGAAGCCGAAGCCAAGCGCTGCTGACGTTTCCATTTCATAGGAAAAGCTTGCATCATTAAGGCGCAATTTGCCCATCGCGGCGCGTAAATCTTCAAAGTCATTTGCATCAACCGGGAACAGACCACAGAACACAACTGGTTGCGCGGGGCGGAAACCCTCAAGCGGTTCCACGCATGGCCTTTTCGCATCGGTGATCGTGTCACCAACATTGGTGTCCGCCACTTCTTTGATCGACGCGGTAATAAAACCAATTTCACCAGGGCCGAGTTCGCCGGTATCAATCAATTTTGGTGTAAACACCCCAACACGATCCAACTCATAGGTCGCGTCAGCATTGATCATTTTGATCTTTTGGCCCTTCTTGATGGTCCCGTCGATCACTCGGACCAACACGACCACGCCAAGATAGGCATCGTACCAACTGTCCACCAACATCGCTTTTAGCGGCGCGTCACGGTCACCTTTGGGCGCAGGCAAGCGGGTAACAATGGCTTCAAGAACCTTATCGATACCTATGCCGGTTTTTGCAGAAATTTCCACAGCATCTGAAGCGTCCAGACCAATCACGTCTTCGATTTGTTGCTTCACCCGATCTGGCTCAGCGGCAGGCAAATCGATTTTGTTCAGCACTGGCACGATCTCATGATCGACTTCCATCGCTTGATAAACGTTGGCCAATGTCTGCGCCTCAACCCCTTGGGAGGCGTCCACGATCAGCAAAGAACCCTCGCAGGCTGCCAGCGAGCGGTTCACTTCATATGCAAAGTCAACGTGTCCCGGCGTATCGATTAGGTTGAGAACATATGTTTCACCATCGTTGGCTTTATATTCAAGCCGAACGGTCTGAGCTTTGATGGTGATCCCGCGTTCCCGCTCAATGTCCATACTGTCAAGAACTTGCTGCTGCATTTCACGCTCGGCAAGCCCACCTGTCGTCTGGATCAGACGATCGGCTAAAGTGGATTTGCCGTGGTCAATATGCGCCACGATTGAAAAGTTGCGGATGTGTTTTAATTCGGTCATAGCGCGCTGATTATCAGCTTTATTGCGACACGAAAAGAAAAATCAACGTTCAAACCGCCATTCGTGGAATTTGAGGTTTTTTGAAACTTTTGTCTTGACCTTCCTCCCACTGGAAGTGGTTCAAATCGTTTATGGATCGAGGCACGAATGAACAATAAACTCGCAGTTCTAATTGGTGTGGCAATCATAGTTAGTGGCGTAGTGTTCTTTGCAAATTCCATGCAAGACACGCCAGAAACTAAAGCCCCCACATCCTTGCCAGCTGGCTTTATCGTGCCGGACCTCATCGCAGAACAGATTGTAGGCCAGCAAAGCTTTGAACAATTCTGCCAGGCCTGCCACGGAGATTACGGTTTAGGCACCAACTCGGGACCACCATTTATCCATCGAATTTATGAGCCAAACCACCATGGGGACGGTGCGTTTTTCAACGCCGCGATCAATGGCGTACGTGCGCATCACTGGAAATTTGGAAATATGCCACCGGTCGATGATATCGTTGAAACGGACATTGGCCCTATTGTCGCCTACATTCGCGCATTACAAAAAGCGAACGGCGTATTTTAAAAGAAACGGGATCATTGAATGATTTTTAAGATAAAACACGTCGCAATCTATTTTGGGTTAGCGCTGCTGGTGACGCCTGCAATTTCTCATGGTGGTGCGAGTGGCCCGACCTTAGAGCGCATGAACGCTATGTCCAATGTTCAAAAAACATTGAAACAGTTGCGGCCAGCTTTATCAGATCCCTCTTCCAATAAAGCCGAAATTGATGCGGCATTTGTTGAGCTTCGTACTCTTGGCGATCATTTGCCGAAATTATTTCAAGAAAAACACATGATGGACATGAGCGAAGCGCTGCCCAAAATATGGTCTTCGCCCGAAGCGTTCGCCGATGAAATAGAATTTTACAACTTGCAGATTGATAAGGCCGAAGCGGCAGTTGGGGGCGATCCAAAATTAATGATGCAAGAAATTGCCAAAACATGCCAATCTTGTCACACCCAATTTAGAGAAAAAAAGAAATAGCATTGGACGACGCTGTGTTGCTTATTCGGAACTTATTGCTTTGTGTCATGCTATTGGGGCCCGTTGCGAGTTCAACTGCCTTAGCCCAGTCGGGTCCTGATCGCGTTCCGTTGCCCATTCCGCGCCCAGCCGTAGCCCCTGCGAAGCCGGCAACAGCTACCGTCAAAACCAAGGCCCGTATTTACCAAGTCGCTTGCCCGGTTGTTTTGTCTGGTAAGGCCGTCGGCAAAATTGGGACGCCGATTAAGGCGGGTAGATGTGGAACACAGTCCCCTTACAAGATCACCGCTGTAAAACTCAAAGATCATGTTGTTAAGTTCTCGTCTCCTGCGCTTTTCAATTGCAGCATGGCAACAGCCTTTGTCGATTGGGTCGAAAAACTAAATGAACATAGCGTTGCTCAATCAGGCGCTATCGTTAGCAAAATCGATGTCGGCACAAGCTATGCCTGTCGTCGACGTAACAATCAGAAAACCGGAAAAATCTCGGAACATGGTTTTGCCAACGCAGTCGATGTGACTGGGTTTGAGCTGGGCAACGGCGCGATTGTTGCACTTCCGCCTGCATGGAAAGCAAAAGACGGCACTCAGCAGCTCATTAAAACAAGTCATAAACTTGCCTGCGAGATTTTTACGACCGTTTTGGGCCCCGACGCCAACAGCTTACATTACGACCATCTGCACTTTGATATGGGATGTCATGGCAAAACCTGCACCTACAAAGTGTGCGACTAATTGGTTTGATTTACAACAAACTGACAAACATCATTGTTATCCCTTTTTTTCAGGATTAGATTGATCGCAACTTAGTTGATGGTTTGGGAATTTTTGATGCTTCGAAGTGTACTAGGATGGCAAAAACGGCGTTTCGACGACCTAAGCGAAGCGGAGATTTTGGCGTTAGCCATTTCTTCGGAAGAAGATGACGCACGCATTTATGGTGCTTACGCGCAAGTTCTGCGTGATGAATATCCCGCTTCCGCAGCGGTCTTTGACGGCATGGTCGACGAGGAAAACGAACACCGCCATCAATTGATCACCCTATTTGAAAAAAAGTTCGGTAAAAGCATTCCGTTGGTTCGGCGTGAGCATATACGTGGATTTTTGGACCGAAAACCATTTTGGCTGATGCAGAACTTGCCCATTGAAACCATTCGCCAGCAAGCTTGGGAAATGGAAGAAGCGGCACAAAACTTTTATCTTGAAGCCGTAAAACGCACAAAAGATTCCAACATTCGCAAGCTTCTGGGTGACTTGGCAATTGCTGAACAACACCACAAACGCGCGGCCAATGAGCTTGAAGAAGAACATCTGCACGAAGATGCTGTTGCCGAGGAAAAAGAGCAGGATCGGCGCAGGTTCTTGCTGACCTATGTTCAGCCCGGATTGGCGGGTTTGATGGACGGGTCGGTGTCGACCCTAGCGCCAATTTTTGCGGCGGCTTTTGCAACCCACAGCAC
This sequence comes from Maritalea sp., assembly GCF_051251695.1. NCBI lineage: Bacteria > Pseudomonadati > Pseudomonadota > Alphaproteobacteria > Hyphomicrobiales > Devosiaceae > Maritalea > Maritalea sp. The sequence goes on from NZ_JBPOEU010000011.1 coordinate 21,945, forward strand.
TTGGCAAACATTTCTTGTTGGCCTTGCCGCCTCAATTGGCGCAGGCATTTCGATGGGCTTTACCGAAGCCGCATCTGACGACGGCAAACTCACAGGCCGCGGTTCACCGATAAAACGGGGCTTTGCAGCTGGCATTATGACAACAGTTGGCGGATTGGGTCATGCATTGCCCTATCTGATAACTGATTTTTGGACAGCAACCGGCGTGGCTATCTCCGTTGTGTTTGTTGAACTTTGGGCGATAGCTTGGATCCAGAACCGATATATGGACACGCCGTTTTGGCGGGCCGTTTTGCAAGTTGTGTTTGGCGGATCGCTTGTTTTCGCGGCTGGTATTTTAATCGGCAATGCCGGCTAGTTTGGAATAATCATGCACCCAACTGATGCAGATGCATCTGGCAGCAATGTTCTGCCAATCTTGCCTGCCAAATCTATTGTTGTAGGTCGGTTTGAGATTTCATATTGTGATATTGGACCAAAGGATGGAACGGCAATCGTTCTTTGCCATGGGCTTGCTTCCAATGGCCGACAATTTTCACATGACGCCTTGTTTTTTGTTGAGCATGGATATCGCGTAATTCTACCCGACCTGCGCGGTCACGGGCGCTCAAGCGTTCCCCTCGCAATAAAGGAAACAGAGTTTTCAATTCCTGAAATGGCAAATGATCTAATCGCTATTTTGGATGATGCTCAAATTGAGGCTGCACATTACGTGGGCAATTCGCTTGGTGGCATTTTGGCGCTTCACCTTTTGCCGACCCATGCGAACCGGTTTTTGACCTTCACCACATTTGGCACGTCTTACGCGCTCATGACCCCGGGTTTTTCGGCTGATGCCGTTCCGATGATTTATGACTTCATCGGTCCTGAATGGGTCGACAAGTTTATTGCGCGTAGCACGTCCAAGCGCCGTTCCGCCCAGGAGCTCGTTCACGACTTACTGGATGGCTACAACATTAACGTCGTTAGCTATGTCGCCAAGAATGTTGGCAATTACGATTTCATTGCAAATGCCAAGCAATTTAAAAAACCGATCATGATGTTGCGGGGTGGTCAGGATAGTTTGGTCAACGCCGCCCTGAGGACCACAATGAACGGCATGAAAAACAATGAGAATTTCGTTTGCTTTGATATACCAAAGGGCGGGCATTGCGCCAACTTGGACGCCCAAGAAGAAGTGCGGATTGCATTACTTGGATTTTTCGCTCGTCATAAAAACGCAATCGTAGACGCGTAGTAAAAAAATCATGCCTGATTTAACCCGAAAATTTGTCGAGCACGGAAACCACAAATTTGGCTATTTTGATGTAGGGGCGCCGGACGCTCCAACTTTGTTGCTTTGCCACGGGCTCGCCGCAAATGCTGAGCAGTTTGATGCGGACATTGTCTTTTTTGCTGAAAATGGTTTCAGGGTCATTGCACCTGATTTAAGAGGTCATAGCCATTCACATTTCACCAAAACCGTTGATGAGATTGATTGGTCCATTTGTGCAATGGCGCACGATATTATTGCCATCTTGGACCATGCAAAAGTGGAACAAGTCGCATTTGTGGGCAATTCTCTTGGTGGTCTATTGGGCCTTAAGCTAATGGAAGAGCACAGACATCGACTTTCATGTTTTGCTAGTTTTGGAACGACATACTCGCTTCAAACACCCAAGCTCGCCATTTGGCTATTGCCAAAAGTCTATAAATTACTCGGCAAAAAACTGGTTGCAATCATTGGCGCTAAGGGCGCGTCTAAAGCCCCGAAAACGCAGGCGAAAATTCAACAGATGTTCGCCGCATGCGATTTAGACGCTGTAACCAGCATTGCGGCTCAAATCGGCAATTATGACCTCATCGAAAATGCACTAGCCTTTGAAAAACCTATCCTTATGCTGCGGGGAGAGCATGACAGCTCGATCAACCCAAAGCTTGGCCCGACACTTAACGCCATGCAAGGTTTACCCAACTTCAAATTGGTCGAAGTGCCTGGCGGAGGTCATTTTTTAAATCTAGATGCCAGAGATAAAGTACGGAGCGAATTGCTTTCTTTTTTAAGGGCAAGCTAGCTTTTAACGCTCCAACTCTCATCTTCCCGAACCAATTTCATTGGCATCAAACCAAATGGTTCAGGCACAACATTTTGAGAAAAATCCAAAATTTCCATTTCGTTGGCAACCAACTTGATCAGCACATAATCATCGCCCTGTGGCCCCTCGGGGAAAAATAGTCGCCAATAAGGTTTCCAATAATTGGCGCGTAAGGGAAGATCGTTCACCAGTTCAGCTTGTCCTTTGACGACCAGGTTAGAATTGTCCTTCTGGTTGGAAAACACCAATGTGACATTCGGGTTGGCTAAAACCTGCTTCACCTTGCGCGACTTTGGACTGGTGCCGATCCAGAATGTAAAGTTCTGGACATCAACAATTGGCTCAATCAATCGCGCGTCTGGCGAAACGGCTTTTGGGTCATTCGAAGCCAAAACTGCATATCTGGATCGCTGAAGCTGACGCTTCGCGCTAGCCAAGGCCTGATCGCCAGTATTTTGGAAGCCTGCTCGCTTGCGCGCTTTGTACTTTTCAATCAGACCGCAGAATATGGCCCGACGCAATTTCTTGAACATATCCATTCCCCCTAAATTTACTCAATTTGCCAATGCCATAAATAGTTTGCAAAACATTCACAAAACAGAGCGCATTTTGTCATCAAAGGCCGCGAAACATCCCCCCGTTCTCATAATTTGATCAACGGGTCGGAGTTCCCAAATGAACCATACTATTTCTGCATTGATTGCGGGTGTGCTTATTGCCGCATCTGCACCTGCCGCATTTTCTGACAATCATGGAATGCACAGTGCGCAAGTTGGCGTACGTCCAATGTTCCTTGTGGACGCCATGAAACCAAGTGCTTTGAAAGACAAACTTGCTGCCTGCGAAAATGGCACATTTGCCAAAAGCACTTTTTCAATCGGCCACCGTGGCGCAGCATTGCAGTTCGCTGAGCACACAAAAGAAAGCTACGTTGCAGCTGCACGTCAAGGTGCAGGCATCATCGAATGTGATGTGGCCTTCACCGCAGACCAACAACTTGTTTGCCGTCACTCACAAAGCGACTTGCACACCACGACGGACATTTTGGCACGCCCTGAATTGGCTGCTAAATGTTCAACGCCGTTCACTCCAGCCGACCCTGCAAATGGCGTAAAGGCCAGTGCAACATGTTCAACTTCGGACATTACATTGGCTGAGTTTTTGACCCTTAACGGCAAAATGGATGGCTCCAATGTTTGGGGCACCACCGTTGAAGAATATATGGCCGGCACTTCTAACAACCGCACCGACCTTTATTCAACGCATGGCACTGTAATGACCCATGCGCAGAGCATTGAATTGATCCAGTCGCTTGGTGGCAAGTTCACCCCAGAACTTAAGACCCCTTCCGTTGATATGCCTTACGAAGGCAAGTTCAGCCAAGCTGACTATGCGCAAAAAATGATTGAAGAGTATAAGACTGCTGGCATTCCAGCATCTGATGTTTGGGCTCAATCCTTCTTGCTTGATGACGTGTTGTACTGGATCGAAAACGAACCTGAGTTTGGCAAGCAAGCCGTTTATCTTGATGGCCGTTATGACGTTGAAGGTTTTGATTTCCGCAATCCATCAACATACGGCATAAGCATGCAAGAGTTGGCTGATAAGGGCGTGAACTACATTGCACCACCAATGTGGATGCTTGTTGATCTTGAAGGCGAAAAGATCGTTCCTTCAGTTTATGCCAAAGAAGCAAAAGCGGCTGGTCTTAAATTGATCACTTGGACGCTTGAGCGTTCCGGTCCGTTGGCAAATGGCGGCGGTTGGTACTTTCAGTCCATTAAAGACGCCACCAATAATGATGGCGTAACATTTGAAGTTCTTGATGTCTTGGCACAAGAAGTTGGTGTTGAAGGCGTGTTCTCTGATTGGCCTGCAACAACAACTTACTATGCGAACTGCATGGGCCTTTAAGGCTTTCGCTCTTCATTAGACTTTGGAAACGGCCTCAAATTGGGGCCGTTTTCTTTGCCCGCATAAGGCCAATGATCGTTAAAATCGCCATGGTCAAAAAAAGCGTCCATTGCGGCATGGTCCCGATATCGCCAAAGAGCGAAATGCCTGAGCCAATGAACAAGCCTGTAATCCCAATGTTTAGTGCTGTGATGGTGAGGGACAACTCAATTGCGATCTGAGGCTTAAACGCAGCGCGCCATAAAACCACGCCACCCACGATCAACAGCAAAGTGATCTGGTTCCACATTACCTGTGCAATCCCTTTGCTCAGCTCCGGCGCATTTGACGCGTATAATGGGTCCATGATTTCAGGTGTCCCGCCGACCACATGCAGCCCGGTCGTTGCAAACGAAATCAACGCGGCAGCGATCAGCCACTTGTTAGCATTTTTGAAAAAACTATTCATCTCTTTGGCTCCTTGCCATAACATACGCAAACGTATCTAAACGATCGCGGCCGATTATTCAATACGTTAGCGTATGGTAAAATCGTCGCAGGCAGGAGTTTCCAATGGGACGCAAAGCAAAGCACACGAAAGTTGACTGGATTGTTGCTGCGTTTAAAACGCTCGGCGAAGAAGGTATCGAAGGCGTTCGCGTGGAGCGGCTCGCAAAGGATTTGGGCACCACAAAAGGTTCTTTTTATTGGCACTTCGCTGATCGCCCAGCACTACACAAACAGATGCTAGATTTTTGGGAGCAAGAGGGCACCAAAAGAATAATCATAGAACTGGATGACACCGACTTATCCCCGAACGAGCAGCTTCGCGCACTGGCCCAAACCGCTGTGCAAACTGAAATTATGAAGTTGGACACAATCGCAATAGAGGGTGCATTACGCGCTTGGGCTGGCCAAGAAGGCTGGGTCGCCGATCGCATTAGAACGGCCGAAAACGCACGGGTTGAGTATGTTGAACAGCTGCTGCTCTCCATTGGCCACAACCCAATCCAAGCCACCCTTCTCGCCAACCAGCTTTATTTAATGCTTTTAGGGTTTTATTCAATTTCCCGACACGACCCGAAAAAAATCCATCGTGACGCGTTTATTGCTTTTGCTGATCAGATAGCTGAGGACCGATCTTTATGAGTTGCTAAAACGTCAATATGAGAGGATTTTTTTGCCTCAAATACGGCCATTATTTCTTCTGCTGTTGTGGGCACTAAAGGTTCGCCAGTTTCATGAATTGGTGACAATTCGTAACCCAATTCAGCAAACCAATTGAGAAACGCAGATGGTGTTGTTTCAACTAAGTCAGAAGCCGAAAACTCAAAAATAATGTCCGGGCGATCATCGTTTATAACGGATTGCGCGCCAGACAGCGCCACAAATTCAAACCCTTCAACATCAATTTTAATAAGACGAACGGGCTTTGTTCGTTGAGCTAAAATGTAGTCAAGCGGAATTGCGGGAACCAATTTGGCATTGTGAATGTGTTCATAGTCGCTAATTCTTGAGGTTGATCCATTTCCCAATCCGGCGTGCAGAATGATTGGCTCAATTTTTTTACTCACAGCAACCTGAGCCACCTCTATGTTGTCCAGCTCATTTGCAGCTTTACTTAAGAGCAGTAGTTTCGCATTTTCTGCATTTGGCTCCACGCTTACTACGCGGCCAGTCGGCCCCACCGCAAGAGCCCCGACGAGCGAGAAATAGCCAATATTGGCACCAACGTCGACGAACAAATCTCCATCGTTGAGCGTGTTTTCAATCAAATTTGTCACGTGAGGTTCATAGCTACCCGTCAGACTGGGGCTGCCAATAACTGTGTCTTGAGGGTCTGCCCAGATATGGAACCGCCCATTGTGCCGCTTGACGATGGTTTGGTTTTCCCGCGCCTCAAGCATCTTTCGGTCACCAAACTCGCGAGAGTTGATATAAGTGCGCACAATGTCGCCAAGATTTTCGCCTGCTCTTGCAGAATGGCCCGCCCATTCTTCCGAATGGGGCGACCGACCCAAAATGAGGCGAAAACAATAAAAAATGTCCTCAATACTCGCCTGAGTGTCATGCACAATATCTGTGGGATGTATAGAATCTCCGTCGCCAAATTTGAGCGCAACATGACGCCTCGACAAAATACTCCTCAGTTTTTGTAGCATTACTATTCCTTACAAAAATACAGGTCAAAATCACCGAACCAGGATATTTTTATCTACCATTGATGGCACTAAATGTCTTTAGCCAAAAACCTTCCCATCGATAGTAAGCGCCAACGCTCAATACAATTGTTGCAACGATTGCCATAGGTATCCACTCCAAGTCTTTTGTTCCAAAAATCACAGCAAGTACGCGGTTCGGTGCAAGAGCAAATGCGAATGGAATGCATAATGCGCCCCAATACATTGAACGCATCGAGGCCCTATGGGCGTCAATCCGCCCAGCTCGCGCATGTCGCACGCCTTCAAAAAGCCCAAACAAAGTAACGGGCACGAAAATATGGATGGGGCTGAATATCCAAATCATACGTATCTGATGAATGAACGCGGCACTTATTGCAGCCCCCAACATCGTTAAGACCCAAACCTTACCAAGCGTGCGGTGCAACTTGGTGCCCTTTTTGCTCACGAGCATATAGAAGCCTAAAAAGAGACTGGTTACGGCGCACACCATGTGTATTTGCACCGCCATGGGCACTTCAAAAAATACGGGTAAATTCATCATCACATTCCCTACCGACAAAGAAAATTTTAACGTCACTTGCTTTTGGGGAATTAAGACGGCACAAATCACGTCGGCAATCTTATGTTCGTGAATGAAGGGGCTGGTACGTGATCGGTAATGCACTGCAATTGGCGCTTCGTGAAACGCGCACCATGTTCACCACGGCCAAACCGCTTACCGCGATGCTCATATTGGGGATCATGTTGGGGTTGGTTGGACCGTTTGCAACCTTTGACATTTTTCGACCACTCCCCCGCATTGCATATTGGCTGGGCATGGTGTTTTTGGGATATGCAGCAGGCTCATTTGGTGGTGGGTTCGTCGTCAATCTCATCTTACAAAAATACAAAAACCCCAATGTTTGGCTAATGATTATTTGTTCCGGTATAGGATCTGGAATTTTGGTATCTCTGGTCGTCTATGTGGTGAATTCTGCTATTTTGGGTGACTGGGAGCTCAAAGGGTTTTCAGGTATTTTGACGGCCGTTTATTGCATTTTGATATCCATATGCGTCGCGGCACTGCATGTATTGTTTGTGCGCGAACACAACCCAGAAACACCTCAACAAATTGAATTGCTTGCCCGGCTGCAAGTGCAAAACCGTGGTCCGCTGCTTTATCTTTCGATGCAAGATCACTATGTGAACGTTGTAACAGCGCGTGGCAGCGAGCTCATCCTTATGCGCATGAGCGACGCGCTTAAAGAAACCACCGGCATTAACGGCCTCAAAATTCACCGTTCCCACTGGATCGCGTTAGACGGCATAAAGAGAGTTGTGAAAAAAGGTGGCAACTACGCCGTTGAAATGCAGGACGACACCCAATTGCCGATTAGTCGCGGACAAATTCAGGCAGCTCGAGACGCTGGCATCATCACTTAAAAATGCTACCCTGTTTGGTTTGACTTTTCGTTCAAACGGCGCTGCTGTTCGCGCAAATCTTTCATTTGCTGTTTGTTTTGTTCAGCAAACTTGGCCGCTTGATCGCCAATATGTTCTTGCCCACGCTCAGCCGCTAGGCGAATTTGCTTTTCACGTTCAGCTGCGCGCGCTCGGCCTTTTTCAGTGATCGTCGCAGCGCAATGGTGACATTGCTGGCCTTCAATGTAATCAGCATGTTGCATATCTTCAGGCGTCAGCGGAAACCGGCACGCCCGGCACAGCGCCAATTCACCTTGAACAAGACCGTGGCCGACAGAAACGCGTTCGTCAAAAACAAAGCATTCACCGTTCCACATGCTGGTGTCTTTTGGCGTTTCTTCCAAATATTTCAGAATACCACCTTTAAGGTGGTAAACTTCCTCAAAGCCCTTCGCCAACATATAGGACGACGCTTTTTCACACCGAATACCACCGGTGCAAAACATCGCGACTTTCTTGTTTTTCTTGGGGTCGAGGTTCTTTTCAACAAAGTCTTTGAACTGGGTGAAGTTCTCGGTTTGTGGGTCGAGCGCACCCTTAAAGGTGCCAATTGCCACTTCGTAATCGTTGCGTGTATCGAGCACCACGGTTTCATCATCAGAAATGATGTCGTTCCAGCCCTCGGGCTCCACATAGGTGCCAACACTTTTTGTTGGGTCCGCCTCAGGCGCGCGCAAGGTTACAATTTCTTTTTTCAATTTCACCTTCATACGCATGAAAGGCATTTCTTGGGCATCGGAATACTTAACTTCGCCGCCTTTGAACCGCCCTTTAAAAAGGTTACCGCGCGCCAAATAATCCATTAGTGCATCTATATCAGCAGGTGTGCCCGCAACCGTGCCGTTAATGCCTTCCTCGGCCAATAACAGCGCACCTTTAATCCCGTGCTGATTGCAAAAGTCATAAATGGGTTCACGCAAATCTATATAATCTGGCAATGAGACAAATTTATAAAGCGCAACAACCTTGAACGCAGACATTTGAAGACCTTTGATATTTGGCAATTTATGATCGGGGTTTACCAAAACTTGCGCCCACAGCCAAGTGCAATAGAGCCGCACCCCAATTGTTGAATTTAGCGTTTGCCTTGGAGTTGCTCCAATATGATATTGGGTATCAAGTGGTACAGCTAGATTAGTTGGTCCAAAAGGTTCAAAAGTGGAGATGTGTTATGGCTTATCGCGCTGCCGATAATCGTTACGACAATATGCAATATCGCCGGTCAGGGCGCTCTGGGCTAAAGCTCCCAGCGATCAGTCTTGGCCTATGGCAAAATTTTGGTGGCACACGCGATTATCCAAGTGCATTTGAGATTTTGGGTTATGCGTTCGATCAAGGCGTCACCCATTTTGATTTGGCCAACAATTACGGCCCGCCAGCGGGTTCATCCGAAGAATTATTCGGGCAAATGATGGAACGCGATTTCGCACCCTATCGGGATGAAATGATCATCTCGTCCAAAGCGGGCTATGACATGTGGCCTGGCCCTTATGGCGAGTTTGGCTCACGTAAATATCTCATCGCAAGTTGCGACCAAAGTTTAAAACGCTGCAATGTCGAGTATTTCGACATTTTTTACTCCCACCGTTTCGATCCTGAAACACCACTTGAAGAAACAATGGGCGCCCTTGCTTCGCTCTACCATCAAGGCAAAGCGCTATATGTAGGCGTATCCTCTTACCCTCAAAAAGAAACAATAGAAGCACATCGTATTTTGGCTGAAATGGGCGTTCCCCTCACCATTCACCAACCTAGCTATTCTATTTTGAACCGCTGGATTGAAGATGACGGCACTTTGGACACACTGGGTGAACTGGGCGTTGGCTGCATTGCATTCTCGCCTTTGGCACAGGGCGTTCTGAGCGGCAAATATTCCAAGGATAAAGCAACTGGCACCCGCGCAACCGAACCCGGATCATCGCTATTTGGTCGGCATATGGAAGAAGGCGTTCTGGCTGCTGTTGATGGATTGCAAGAATTAGCAGACCAACGTGGACAAACCCTTGTTCAATTGGCCCTCGCGTGGGCGTTGCGGCGCAGTGAAATGACATCGGCACTCATTGGGGTGCGTACATTAGAACAACTCAAAGACAATCTTGGTGCGCTTAGCAATCTAGAATTGTCCGCAGAGGAGTTGAGCATCATCGATAATGCTGCAAAAGGCGGCATGATGGATTTGCATCCTCAGCCGGGCGGCTGGCTGCGTTAGGCTAAAGAGAACTCTGGGGCAACAAATGGAAATTCGTGTCGCAAAACCAGGCGAACTGACCTCACTCAGCGCGTTTTATCACAAGATATGGCACGAAACTCAGGCCCCATACCAACATCCGGACATCGCGAAATTTCGCGATGTCCGCTTCATGCAAGCGCGCATTGACGAGTTCTATCCAAATATCATTGTCGCCGTTGAGGCCGCCAACATTATTGGCCTCATCGTTGCCCATGACAGCAGAATTTCCCAACTCTTTATCGACAAAGAGTTTCGGAGACAGAAGTTGGGCGAAAAACTACTCGCTCTAGGTGAAGCAAAATTGGCCGCCGAAGGCACAATAATCGCTAGCCTGAACTGTCTCACCGGCAATGAAAATGCACGTCGATTTTATGAACGGAACGGCTGGCATGTCGAACGAGAGCTCAAGAAGACGGGCCAAACCCACAAGGGCGATGTCGCGATAAACGTCTGGGAGATGATGAAGCGGCTGGCGATTTATTAAGCGCCAACCGCTCCAATTTGATTTGCTGTTAAACGAGCTCTGGCAACTTACCGATCTTTTTGCGCCAGATCGCTGGGGCAATATTGTGTACGCTCTCGCCTGTTGAATCGACGGCGACGGTGACGGGCATGTTTTTCACGTCAAATTCGTAGATCGCTTCCATGCCCAGCTCTTCAAACGCCACAACGCGAGAGGAACGGATTGCCTTGGAAATCAAGTAAGCCGCACCACCGGTTGCCATTAAATAGGCAGCTTTGTGCTTCTTGATGGCTGCAAGTCCTTCGGTACCGCGTTCCGCTTTGCCTATCATCGCAACAAGGCCGGTTTTATCGAGCATCATCTCGGTGAACTTATCCATGCGGGTCGCTGTGGTTGGACCCGCAGGGCCAACCGCCTCTGTGCCTACCGGGTCAACCGGCCCCACATAATAAATAACGCGATCGGTGAAATCTACACCCTCAGGTAAGCCTTCACCGCTTTCATAAAGAGACTGAATGCGCTTGTGCGCGGCATCGCGACCAGTGAGGATTTTGCCGTTTAGAAGCAACCGATCACCCTGTTTCCAAGTGGCCACTTCTTCCTTGGTCAAAGAGCCTAGATCAACCGACTTTGCTTGAGACGAAGGTTTCCAACCAATGTCTGGCCATGCGCTAAGCGGTGGCGGCGTTAGATCCGCGGCACCTGTGCCATCCAGCGTGAAATGCACATGTCGGTTGGCCGCACAGTTGGGCGCAAGCCCTACTGGTTTCGAAGCGGCGTGGGTTGGCATGTCCAGCACCTTGACGTCCACAACGGTCGTTAGCCCGCCAAGTCCTTGCGCACCGATACCGAGCGCGTTGACCTTTTCGAACAGTTCAAGCCGTAATTCTTCGGCTGTTGAGTTCGGGCCACGATCCATCAACTCTTGAATATTCACCGGTGCCATCAAAGATTTTTTGGCCATATACATGGCCTTTTCTGGCGTGCCACCAATACCCAAACCCAAAACGCCCGGAGGACACCACCCAGCACCCAATGTCGGAATGGTTTTTAGCACCCACTCAACGATATCGTCAGACGGGTTGAGCATTGCCAATTTGGCTTTGTTTTCTGAACCACCACCTTTTGCCGCGACGGTTACATCAACCTTATCACCAGCCACCATTTCATAGTGAATTACTGCCGGAGCATTGTCGCCTGAATTGTTGCGTTTGCCGGCCGGGTCCATCAAAATTGAGGCACGAAGCAAGTTGTCATCAACGCCAGTATAGGCTTTGCGCACGCCTTCATTGACCATCTCTTCGATGGTAGTGTCTGTATCCCAGCGCACATCTTGGCCGATTTCCAAAAACACGACCGCGATGCCGGTGTCCTGACAAATTGGCCGATGGCCCTCAGCGCACATGCGTGAGTTTGTCAGGATTTGTGCAATCGCGTCTTTAGCGGCTGGGTTTTCCTCGCGCTCATAGGCTTTGGCCACTGCTTCCACGTAATCCAGCGGGTGATAGTAGGAGATGAACTGAAAGCCGTCAGCGATGGATTGGATAAAGTCTTCTTTTTTAATGGCTGGCATGTTGGAACCCATACGAGAAAAGGAGGTGGTTGTTATTCGCTTGTCCCACGAACATCTTAAAAATTCAACTCACCCTAAGTTGAACTGTGGGGGACTTGGCTACAGCCAAAACAAAGGCAAGACTGAATCCATAAAGGGTGGTCAGTAAATCGAAGCCAAATGTAAAATCGGTGAGACCGAACAACAAATAACTAGCTGGGATAATGATAAGTGCATATGCAGCCGTACGATTGGTGCGGAGTTCTTTGTCGAGCATCAGGTTCAAAACCGGAGCGCCAATAAGCAATATGTATATGCAAACTCCGACCAAGCCACCAGCAACTGCAAAATCTGCCAAGTCATTGTGATAGCTAAAATACTGTTTCACAGATGCAAACATTTCTGGCTTGCTATGGTTTGCAATGAGCGCATCCCAAAGCCCGAACCAGCCATATCCTGTTATCGGCGAATTGTGGAAAGCCTCCCATGCCCCGACTAACATTTCATAACGAAGCTCGGATGAGCTACCTGGAACGTTGCCAGACAAAAGCACCGAAACCGTATTTATCGACCGGCTAATAAAACCAAATGGATTAAGTGTGTAAAGAATTACAGCTCCGGCAACCGCAGCGATGACAAGTGCCCCCAACAGCTTCTTAGCTCGAGCCCACATGAGGGGTGCTGCAAAAAGAAATACAATCAAAAACAATGCAGGTAATGAGATTAGTGCACCACGTGACCCAGTAAGCATAACAATTCCGACAGCAAAAATTGGGGCGAGTAAATAAACCTTCTTTACCGCCCGCCCTTCCAAAGCCAAACCTGTAAGAGCTAATAGACCCAACAAAACAGCGACACGAGCCACCGCATTGGATCCAGCAGCGATTGCGACAGTTCGTCCAATGCCTAGCTCAAAACGTTGTGCAAATGCAAAAATCAGCCCGAGCGAACATCCTATCAAACAAAACTTTGCGATCTGAGAAAATGTAAGCGGCGACGGTAACAAACGTAAGAATTGATACAGCAGAATTGGTAAAACCAACCCTAAGAAACTGACCAGAAATGAAAGGTCGGCGATCTTATTCGCACTGATAGCCGAGACGACGGCTAGCAATACAAAACTTAGCAGCAACATCGTTAGCGTTGGCTGCCAAACAAAATTTCCAACACCTTTCAATCTGGTAAGGCCGTATAGTCCCCCGATGAGTGCCAACAGCAATGCAAGAATGATGGAAATCGAGCCAAACATTGTTGGCAACATAAATGTCGTGGCCAACAAGCCTACCAATAGAACTCGGTCAACAATATTATTGTGTTTTCGGTTGCCACCTTTTTCCAACATCAAATCAGGCACGCAAGCTTGCGCCGGTTGCTTTTTCAACCGCTGCGATAATTTTTTGGCTCACCGCCTCAATTTCTTCGTCGGTTAACGTTTTTTGTCGAGGCTGCATCAATACTTCGACCGCCACAGACTTTTTACCCTCGCCGACATGTTCGCCTTCAAACACATCAAAGATTGATGAGGATTGGATCAACTTCTTGTCTGCAGAATTGGCCGCTTTGACAAACTTGTTGGCTTCGACATCCTTGTCCGCAACAAAGGCGAAATCACGACGAACTGGCTGGAGGTCAGAAATATCTAACGCCCCTTTTGCCTTGCTGGCTTTTTTGCGCGGCGCAGGTATAGCATCCAGATTAAGTTCAAAGGCAACAACGGGACCTGAAAGATCAAGTTCGTTGACCAAAGCTGGATGCAATTCACCGAACCATCCAAGGATCATTTTGGGGCCCAATTGCAGACGGCCAGCGCGGCCGGGGTGAGCCCAGTCAGCTGACTCTGCGACCACTTGGATGTTTTTGACATCCATACCCAACGCGTCAAGCGCGGCTAGTGCGTCAGCTTTGGCGTCAAACACATCAACCTTGTTTGCTTTGCCTTGCCAGTCTCGCCCGACCTGGGCAAATTTGGCAGTGCCGGCACGAACACCTGTCGCATAATTGAGCTGACCGTCAATTTTGTCGCTCTTAAATACTTGCCCAATCTCGAATAACGCTACGTCGCTAAATCCACGATTTGCGTTGCGACCGACCGCTGCCAAAAGACCCGGCAATAGAGATGGCCGCATGTCAGTCAGGTCGGAAACAATTGGGTTTTCCAGCTTCAGTTCTTCACTGCCGCCACCAAACAGGTTGGCTTCCTTTTCAGAAATGAATGACCACGTTACCGCTTCGTGGAAGCCCCGGGCAGCGAGTGTTCTGCGCGCAATGCGACGACGGTTTTGGATGGTCGTCAGCATTTTAGGTGCAACACCCGATAGACGTGGAAGCGGGTCAACCGGCACTTTGTCGACGCCAACAATACGCATCACTTCTTCCACCAAATCGGCTTTGCCTTCAATGTCAGGTCGGAAAGACGGCACGTTGACTTTCACCACGTCGCCACTGCCTGCAACCCAAAATCCGAGACGGGACAGGATAGCTTTTGCTTCGGCAAACGGCACTTTAAGGCCTGTGAGACGGGTGATTTCCGCCAAAGGAAAATCGATAATTTTCTCTGGTGCCTCTACGTGCCCGGTGACAATAGTGTCATGAACTTCGCCACCGCAAATTTCCAAAATCATTTTGGTTGCAAGCTCCATGCCCGGCAACACAAACTCTGGATCAGCATGACGTTCCAAACGATAACGCGCATCAGAAACGATGCCTGTTTTGCGACCAGCCTGAGCGATCAAAAGTGGTTCCCACCACGCACATTCCATGAATATGTTGGTCGTTTCAGCAGAACAGCCACTTTCCATGCCCCCCATAATGCCGCCGACACACAATGGTCCATTGTCGTCAGCAAGTACGCACATGGTTCCATCCAGCGCATAGGTCTTGCCGTCTAGTGCAACAAGCTCTTCACCAGGTTTTGCGTTTCGCGCATGGAACTGACCGTTGATTTTGTCCGCATCATAGGCGTGTAGCGGACGTCCTCGATCATAAGAAATATAGTTGGTGATATCCGCCAACGCGTTAATCGGGCGCAAGCCAATCGCGATCAATCGCTTTTGCAACCATTCCGGCGAAGGCCCATTTTTCACGCCCTTGAACAAACGACCCGCAAACATTTTACATGCTTGGGGTTCGCCTTTGTCGAAGCGAAATTCAACGGAAATGTCGCCGGGCCCATCCAGGGTTGACGCAACTGCTTTCACCGCGCCGTCTTTAAGTTCACCAATGCCAACAGCAGCCAGATCACGCGCGATGCCGTAAATGCTGGTTGCATCACCCCTGTTTGGGGTGATCGCAATATCCACAACGACATCATCAATGCCTGCATAATCGACATATTTGGTGCCAACCGGTGCGTCTTCGGGCAGATCGATAACGCCGTCATGCTCGTTTGAAATCAGCAATTCGCGTTCCGAACACAACATGCCGTTGCTTTCTTCACCACGGATATTGCCTTTTGATAGGGTAAAGTCGGTGCCCGGAATGTAGGTGCCAACTGAGGCAAAGACGCCCTTCAAGCCGGTGCGCGCATTTGGTGCGCCACACACAACCTTAACTGGCTCGCCTGAGCCCGTATTGACCATGCAGACGCGCAATTTGTCGGCGTTGGGGTGTTTTTCTGCCGAGATAACTTCGCAGACCGTAAAGTCTTTGAGCACTTTTGCTTGGTCCTCAACCTCTTCGACCTCAAGGCCGATCATAGTGAGGGTTTCAATGATTTGATCGTTGGACGCATTGGTATCCAGGTGATCTTTGAGCCAATCAATTGTGAATTTCATCGGTCTACTCTTTTGTTGTCTCTAGTTCGAAGGCTTCGATTAGTTCAAAGCGTTCGCAAACAAGTTTCATATCTGGTGAATACCCGCCATTGCGGGTGAAAAATTCAATGTGCGCGTCGCGCCAAAATGCGAAGGACAAATCCCCCTCGCCTTCGGCTCGCGCAAAATCTTGATCAACTTCGTCAAAGCGTTTCACTTCAACTGAAATTGTTTCAATGATGCATTTTGGATTGCCCGCCCAATCGGGCACGATAAATCGTTCGCCAACCTTTGGCAGAGGCTCACCTTCTTCTTCATAAATGGCGAATGAGCCGCAGGTGGCTGTTTTTTTACCTGAAACGATCAGCTCTACAAGCGCATCGCGCAATTCTTGCCCATCGCCAAACTCTGCGCATTCAAGGTTCCGATATTTCGCGGCCAACCCACCAACAATAAAAAACCGCTTCAATAGATGCGCAAAGCCCCGCGCGTCATCAATTGCGAAATGCGTGTGTGGTTGATTGCCAATCCAACTGTCCGGGATGCCGCGCGTCGTCCAATTTTCATGGGGGGCATTGGCCACCATGCCTGCAACAGAATAGATATCTACCCCGCCACCAGCAAAAATCCGCGCCTGCTTGCCCGGCCCACCAAAAACGCGCGTATTGGCAAACTGATCAAGATAATGGTCGACAAATGGGCCATCAAAAATCAACGGCGCAGACGCAAATGCCTTTCGCCCGTCAAAGCTTTCAACCCAGTTGACATATTCTGCCATCGCTTTTTCTGGCGGAAGCGCATTGGTTGTTGCCGCTTTATAGGCTTCGGGTTCTGTTTCCCACCACTGCATGGTTTCTGGATCCGACGCACGGTCTGCGCGCGGCTCCAACACCACTTCAAATTCACCCAAAAAATCGCCACGGCGATTCATCGCCACAGATGCAAAACTCAGCATTGAGTTACGCAACGGGCTGGGGCCATCTGTTTCAATGTCTGTGACGATATAGACGGTATCGTCTATATCGCTCGACGTTGAGGACATTACTTCCCCTCCAACGAATCTGACTCACTAGGTAAAGTTTCGACTAAAGAACTCAAAGCACCTTTAAAACTTGGATTGTGCTTACGATCGACATGTGAGTAATAGCTACCGGCATCAGGGCTCCAGTCGAAATAAACCCCCGAGTTTCTAGAACCTAATGCCTCTGCCTGTAGTGCAGAAACAGACAATTCAGTTCTCTGGAGCAGTCGAGGCTCTTTCCGCCCAACAACTAGAGCATGTACTTCCACACTATATGTTCCGGGTTGAAATATGTATTCCGCTTGATCCGGTGCCAGCAAAAAATGATGGTTAGCGGCAACCCCATCCTCACTTACAAACAGTCCACTACCACGCTTCAAATCCGCCCTTTCCCCATAAACCCAAATGGAAAAATTCTGTGCTGATTCACCTCTCTGCACCCGTAAAAACATACTTTCAATCAGTTGACCACGTTTTGAAGTCGAGTAGAGTAATGATCTAAAGAATACTTTAGGATCCGGACGACCGGGAGATGTATCGTACCCAAAAAAGTACACAGCAGGTTTGGTCATCATAACTGTGCCTTGACGTTGCGTTGTGTACCAAAACGTAAAAAGCGATACACCCAATGATAGCAAAGCAACAACAAGACCAAGCAATTCCCAGTTCACGATGACAGGCCCCCGAACAATGTCGGTAGATCAAGTGGACGGAAGCCGTAATGTTCCATCCAGCGCTGATCCGCATCAAAGAAATCACGTAGGTCGGGCATGCCGTATTTCAGCATGGCGATCCGGTCGATGCCCATGCCCCAAGCAAAACCTTGGTAGATGTCTGGATCAAGACCGCAATTGCGGATCACATTTGGGTGGACCATGCCGCAGCCCAAAATCTCAAGCCAATCATTGCCTTCGCCGATTTTCACTTCCTTGCCAGAACGGTCGCACTGCACATCAACTTCCATCGACGGCTCAGTGAACGGGAAGAAGGACGGGCGGAAACGGGTTTTGACGTTATCGACTTCGAAATAGGCTTTTAGGAACTCTTCTAGAACCCAGCGCAATTGACCAATGTGTGACGACTTATCGATCACCAAACCTTCAAGCTGATGGAACATCGGCGTGTGGGTTTGGTCACTGTCGCAGCGATAAGTACGGCCTGGAATCACCACACGAATTGGTGGCTCTTGGCTTTCCATTGTGCGGATTTGAACCGGTGAGGTGTGCGTACGCAGCACCATTTTGCCGCCATTAGTGTTTTCGCCTTCAACTTCTGGCTTGGCTTTCATGAAAAACGTATCGTGCATTTCGCGCGCCGGGTGACCTTCTGGGAAGTTCAGTGCCGTGAAATTGTAATAGTCGGTTTCAATGTCTGGGCCCTCGGCGATAGCAAAACCCATGTCTGAGAAAATCGCCGTGATCTCATCCAGTGTTTGAGAAACAGGGTGGATTGAACCGCGCTGCATCGGTCCGGGCTGGAGCGGCAAAGTCACATCGACTTTTTCGGAAGCTAGACGTGCTTCCAGCGCAGCCTTTTTCAAAATTGAAGATTTTTCCTCAATCAGCGCCGCCATATCATTTTTCAAACCATTGATGGCTGGCCCTGCAGCTTGGCGCTCTTCTTGTGTCATTTTGCCCAAGGACTTTAACTGCCCAGAAACAGAACCTTTTTTGCCCAAGGCAGCGACGCGCACTGCATCAAGCGCTTTTTCGTCATTTGCATTTTCAATATCGGCGGTGATTTGATCGCGAAGCGTATCAAGCGAAATGGCGTCGTTCATGTTGGACCTCTGTCCCCTCAAAATGCATTTTTTGGCTTTGTTGAGCCAACGGGTTCTTTTGTAAAACTATTCTCAAGATTCGTGGCGCACCTTACAAACGCACCAAGTCTTTTACAAACGCACAAAGCCCCGCGCCACCCTTTAAGGGGCGGCACAAGGCTTTTAATTCGGCCTCAGATAGAATGAGGAGAAAGCTTTAAGCTGAAACCCGATCGTGGGTAACGGCGTCAACTTCTTTGAGGTAGTCAAGAGCTGCTCTTGATGCGTCAACCAAAGCTTTGAAGCTTTCTGGGTTGCGCACTGCCAAGTCGGCCAACACTTTACGATCTACCGCAATCTCAGCCTTGCTGAGGCCGTCGATAAATCGACCATATGTTAGGCCGTGTTCGCGCACGGCAGCGTTGATACGTTGGATCCACAAAGCGCGGAAATTACGTTTTCTCGCCTTACGGTCGCGATATGCATATTGACCGGCCTTCTCAACCGCTTGCTTGGCAATGCGGATGGTGTTTTTACGACGGCCGTAATAGCCTTTAGCGGCTTTGATTACTTTTTTATGACGGGCGTGGCTGGTTACGCCCCTTTTAACACGTGACATGGAATAGTTTCCTTAAAAGTCGTTATTAGGCGTAGGGCATGAACTTTTTCACCGTACGTGCATCCTGTGCGCACATCGCACTGGTTCCACGATTTTGGCGAATGTATTTGCCGTTATGGCTGATCAAACGGTGACGTTTGCCTGCAGCTGCTGCCATGACTTTGCCAGTGCCAGTCACTTTAAAGCGCTTTTTCGCGCCAGACTTTGTCTTTAGCTTGGGCATTTTGCTCGTCCTTCTTGTTGCTTTTGGTTTTAACACCATTAGCGGGGTTCAGCATTATGGATCAACTCGGCATACCCTTTGGCCGGCCGACCCGCTTGAAGTTGAGATTTATAATCACACAAAATCGAATATGCAAGTGTTGAATCTCTACTTTAAACCTATTTCATCACGCGTCGTGCTGGTCAATTAAAATATCATTGCCATCAGGATCTTTAAAAGCCGCCATTTTGGGATAATCAACCCCTCCCATTTGGCGCGAATATTCAATCCCCAATTCATCAAGCTTTTTGTGGATGGGCCCAATATCTTTGGGATTGAACGTCATAATATTCTCTTCGAACATACCTTGGAAAATACCAACCTTGGCATTGCCATTGGCCAGTACCAACCAGTTTTGCTCCTCAACACCGGCCACGACTTCAAAGCCCAGGCTTTGATAAAAGGCTTTGGAGATAGCAAGATCCTTAACGTTCAAACTTACTGAAAAACGCCCAAGTTCCAATTCACGTTCCATGTTATTTCCTTTATGCACTTAATGTTGAGTTGCGACGCGTTAAATACCAATGGCCAACGCTTGCCAAAATTGAAACGACGATACCAATCATCCAAACCGTTGCGGCCATCACGAGGAATATCATAAACGGTGAGCCGAACATCTCGCGTTGCGCCAGTGCTTCAGCGACCGCCTTGTCATATTCAGGACCTTCTTGTACGGACAGGTTCGACACATAATAATCGTAATAACTATCTATAAAGTCTGGATTGATCCACATTGTATAGATGTTGTTGGATAGACCAAATATTATCCCTGCGATAAGCGTAATGCCTAATCCAAGCATTAGCCGCTGCCAAATGGAAACCGTTGGCCCAGCGCCTTTAAAATGGGAATTAATGGCCAGTACAATAACCAACAACGCGGCCACCATTCCAATATAGCCAGCCACTTCAGCGGCGGCAAAGTTTTCTATTTTGTCACCAAAAATGAAAATCTGGGGCACGTACATAAACACGGTCATGACCGCCCCACATATTAATCCCCAACGTACGATCGAATTTGTCATTTATCTGCTCCACTAACCAACTGCGTTGAGCAAGCATGGCAAATAAAGGGGAAATTGTCCTCACTCGAATGGGTGAGCAGAGGGTGATTATTCCATAATTCCGAGTATTTTGGCTTCGGCTGCCGCCTCAGTGCGGTTTGAAACATCAAGCTTTTGAAATAGATTTTTGATGTGGGTTTTGACCGTATTTTGGGTCACGCCGAGTGATTGGGCGATTTCGGCATTGGTATATCCATGGACC
Source organism: Maritalea sp. (assembly GCF_051251695.1). Classification (NCBI taxonomy): domain Bacteria; kingdom Pseudomonadati; phylum Pseudomonadota; class Alphaproteobacteria; order Hyphomicrobiales; family Devosiaceae; genus Maritalea; species Maritalea sp. The sequence continues at coordinate 42,478 of NZ_JBPOEU010000011.1, forward strand.
AAGTAAGATAAGACATCACGTTCTCGGCCGCTCAAATCCAAATTGTTCCCAACCTTGGCGGGCCCGCGACGCGCCCGTTTGTTTTGCCCTTTGGCAAAAGACCACGCGAGGACAAACCCGCCAATCAAGAACACCAGCGCAATTATGCCCAGATAAGCCTGCTCGTTCAGAATGCGGACAGCGTTGGCGCGTCGTAGAAATTCAAACAGGCCCAACAAGACGCCGAGCACGAGCCCATAGCGCAACATTTGTTTTACCACTGGCCTGTCCCTCCTTCCGAATTGTTCGTTTGAGATCAAACGTGGCGCGGTTGGATTTAAATATCAACCCGGCAAACAAAAAGCGGGCCCGAAAGCCCGCTTAAATCGTTCAAAACTGAAATTGGACCTATTTGGTCGCTGTTGGCGACAAGATCATGATCATCTGCCGACCTTCAGTTTTCGGTTGTGCTTCAACCTTTGAAATTTCTGTAACTTGGTCGCGTACTTTGTGAAGCAGTTGCAAGCCAAGGGACTGGTGAGCCATTTCACGGCCACGGAAACGCATGGTGACTTTTACTTTGTCGCCATTTTCCAAGAACTTCACAACGTTGCGCATTTTAACTTCAAAATCGTGCGTATCCGTATTGGGACGCATCTTGACCTCTTTGACGTCAATGATTTTTTGTTTTTTGCGCGTTTCAGCCGCCTTCTTTTGGGCAGCATATTTATACTTGCCCAAGTCCAAAATTTTACAAACCGGCGGTTTCGCGTTTGGTGAAATTTCAACCAGGTCTAAGCCAGCATCACGGGCACGCTCCATCGCATCGCGTGTACTTACCGTACCGTGATTGGTGCCTTCTTCATCAATGAGCTGAACATCTGCGGACGTAATTTCTCGATTTGAGCGTGGCCCATCTTTTTGGGGCTGCACGGGTCTTTGTGGACGACGAATGGTGACTTATCCTTCTTTTGTGAAACCAATCTAATTATGCGCGTAAAATCTGGTGAAATCGTACCAAAGTCAACCTTCAAACACAAGATTTGCGTTTAGTTTGCGAAATAGTTGCCACTCTTTTATCAAAAGGGACGATTTACTTAAGATTCGGCGGATGTTCGTGCTCCCTTTTACCGATAAAATCCAACTTGGCGCTGGCAAACAACAGCGGGACATCGCCATTACGCATCGTAAGGGCAACGGAGCGGGCATTTTTTGGCTTGGCGGCTATAATTCAGACATGCGCGGCAATAAGGTATTGGCGCTTGACCAATTTGGCCAAGAGCATGGTTTGGCAGTAACACGCTTCGACTATATGGGCCATGGTCAATCAAGCGGGGATTTCTACGAGGCTTGCATTTCGCTTTGGCTTGAAGACGCCATCGCGGTGTTTGAAAAATCCACAAATGGGCCCCAGATTTTAGTCGGCTCGTCGATGGGCGGATGGCTGGCGCTTTTGCTCAACAAACATTTGCGCCAACGCGGACACAAAAACGTATTAGGAATTGTGTTGATCGCCCCGGCAGTGGACATGTCGCGCGAACTTGTTCCTTTGAGGTTTTCAACCGCGCAACTCGCTGAAATGAAGGCCGTCGGGTACATCAAGGTGCCCAGCGCCTATTCCGATGAGCCCTATATTTATACGCAAAAGCTATTGGATGACGGCGAACAACACCTATTGTTTGGCAAGCCAATTGAAACCGGGTGTCCTGTTCATATCATACAGGGCCAGCAAGACCCTGACGTGCCCCCAAGCCATGCTCAACGGCTGCTTCAACATCTTATGCTCGACGATGCAAATCTAACTTTGGTGCCAGATGGCGATCATCGGCTTTCACGTCCAAGAGATTTAGACAAGCTCAAACAAATTATTCTCTCTCTTTTGCCAAAATAGAATTTAGGCCTTCGCGGTAAGTTGGATAAAGCAAGGTCACCCCAAGGTCTTTCTTTAGCCGTCCATTGCCGCATCTTTTATTGTCACCGTAAAAAGACCGCGCCATGGGCGTCATTTTAGCCGTTTCATACGGTTCTTTTGCTGGCGGATCGACACCAAGCATTTTGGCCGCATGTTCAATAACAATACCCGGTGGCGCCGGTTCATCATCCGCACCATTAAAAACACCCTCTATGCGCAAATTTGCAGCGGCACAAAGCGTTTGCGCGATGTCATCAACGTGAATGCGGTTGAATACTTGTCCGGGCTTTACGATACAACGCGACTTGCCATCGCGAAGTTTATCGAATGTCGAACGGGCCGGGCCATAAATGCCAGCAAGCCGAAATATTGCATAGGCAACATCTTGCTGATCTGTATATTCGCGCCACTGCTCCTCAGCCTTTACCCGCCATTTTCCCCGTTCCGAAACGGGTTGAGGCGGCGTTTTCTCTGAAATCCAGGCACCATCAAAATCGCCATAAACACCAACAGTGGATAGATATCCGATCCACTCCAGTGCCTTCACACGATCAAAAAAATCTGGAATGGCGATGAGCACCGGATCACCGGCTGCATTTGGTGAAGCTGAAATTATGATATGCGTTGCGGTTTCAATGTGATGACCAAGTTCTTCGCTCAGCTGCCCGTCAAATAAAACAGCGTCCAGACCCTCAGACTTCAAAGCCTCTTGCTTCGTGGCGCTTCGTGTGGTGCCAACCACAGCCCCTGTCCACTTTTTGGCTATGGCCTTGCCGGAATAACCCATGCCAAAAATCAGCAGTTTTAGCTGGCTTTCCCGTTCCATTCGGCAATGACGTCCTTATCAGTTTCAGTTTGCAATGCGCTCGATCTATATTGCGCGAAGATGGTGGCGCTTAAATGCTGCGTCAACGCCCAAACTGCGGTGGCCCGCACGATTGGGTTTGCATCATGTAAGTGTGGTTTGATCGCCAACACCATATCATGTCCACTCGCATTTCCCAACCCGATCAGAACATTTCTAATAAATGCATCACGCCCCAGTCGTTTAACCGGTGAACCCGCAAAGAGCGTGCGAAACTGAGCGTCGTCCAATTTTGCGAGTTCGATCAGGTCTGGCGCGCGCAGATCGTCGCGCATTTGCAATTTTGCATCCGACGTTGTTTGCGCAAACTTGTTCCATGGGCAAACCGCCAAACAATCATCACACCCATAAATTCTATTGCCGATGGGCACCCTAAATTCCGGCGGAGTAATGCCTTTAAACTCGTTGGTGAGATAGGCGATGCATTTTCGGGCATCTAGTTTATAGGGGGCCGGAAACGCATTAGTGGGGCAGATATCCAAACATCTCGTGCAGGAACCGCAATGGTCCTGCTCTGGTTCGTCCGGAGCTAGTTCCGCATCTGTTAGAATGGTGCCTAGAAACAGCCAGCACCCCTCATCCTTTGATACCAAAACGCTATGCTTGCCCTGCCAGCCAATGCCAGCTTGTTGCGCCAACGGTTTTTCCATCAAGGGGGCCGTATCAACAAACACCTTTACCTGGGCCTGCAACTGACGCGCCATGACACCCGCCAGTTCTTTGAGCTTGCCTTTAATAATGTCGTGATAGTCACGATTGCGGGCGTAGGCGGAAATTATGCCCTTTTCCCGCTGTTCCAACAAATCCATCGGGTTGCTGTCGGGTGTATAATTATAGGCCAAAACAATTGCTGATTTCGCTTCAGGCCATAAGGTTTTTGGTGAAATACGACGATCTAGAGTTTCGGCCATCCAGTGCATATCGCCATGCCATTGCTCGCCGATAGCGGTTTGCAATCGTTCGCCCCAAAGGTCGGGTACGTCGGCGCCCGTGACACCAAAATGCACAAATCCCAAGCGTTCAGCTCGCTTTTTGATGTCAGCTAGAATTTTATCGGTTTGGGGTAACAATCAAAAATCCAAATCCGCATAATTTGCAGATGCTGGCATTCCAACAACACGATCAAGCAGCAACGGGCGAAAAGCTGGGCGTGATTTCAAGCGCTGATACCAAGCTTTCACTTCTGCAACACTATCCCACGGCATTTCTGAGAGGTAATCCAGCGTTGAAATTTGTGCTGCCAAAGCAAAATCTGCCAACGTCATTTCGCCTCCAGCCAACCAGGGACGGGTTGCTAGGACATAATTGAAATAGGCAAGATGTTCACTCAAGTTTGCCCGTGCCGCGCGCAACACTGTTGTATCTGGCGTGCCGCCGGGACGATCGTTTTTGATGAATTTTTCTTCAACAATATAGCGCGATACATCGTCGGAAAATTTACCCAACGCCCAATCCGTCAAACGCCGCGTTTCTGCTCGCAAAACGGGTTCTTTGGGCAATAATAAAGGCTCTGCGCCGAATTGTTCTTCAATGAAATAGATCACAGCGCTTGCGCCAACCAATGTCAATTGATCGTCAACGTGCAATACAGGCACTTCGCCGGCTGGATTTACATCCAGAAAGTCCTGTTCGCGCCGCCAAGCTTTAAGGTGAACCAACTCGATGTCTTTGCCATATTCAGCGCACATCAGGCGCACCAAACGAGACGTTGGGTCAAGTGTATAATGTAGCAATTGTGGTACAGACATTTTCTTGACCCCTTTTTGGTTTTTGTAACATTTTTTGCATGTTACTTTTTTCGCTTGGCAGGCTGCGTTAGAACAACGATAACGTCTTATCGTTAATTTGCGCCAAATTTTCATCGATTGATAGGAGAACTCATGGCTGTTGATCAAGGCATTTTTGTGCCCCTCATCCTTGGCATTGTGGAAGGGTTAACAGAGTTCTTACCTGTTTCATCGACCGCGCACATTTTACTGCTTGGTAAATGGCTCGGGTTTGAGAACCCTGGACGCTCGTTTGAAGTGCTCATTCAGCTCGGTGCGATTTTGGCCATCGTGACGATTTATTTCAAAAAACTGTTGGACTTGGCCCTAGATGCTTTGAGGGGGAAGCCTTACGCGCTTAAATTCGCGGCAGGCGTTTTGCTCGCCTCTTTTCCTGCAGCAATTGCTGGTGTTTTGTTACACGGTTACATCAAAACCGTACTGTACAACACGCCACTGATCATCTGCTCGATGCTGATCACCGGCGGCATCATCCTGCTCATCGTTGATCGCATGAAGCTGGAGCCCAAATATACCGACATTTATGAATTTCCGTTGCCCTTATGCTTTGGCATCGGGCTATTTCAAATGTTGGCGCTCGTCCCCGGCGTTTCGCGCTCAGGTGCAACAATTGTCGGCTCCATGCTGATGGGCACCGACAAGCGCTCGGCCGCTGAATTTACCTTTTTCATCGCCCTGCCGATTATGACGGGGGCGTTCGGATACGACCTTTATAAAAACATTGATCTGATCACGGTAGATGCTGGCCTAGATATAGCCGTTGGTTTTGCCGCCGCGTTCATCGTCGGTGCAATTGTTGTGCGCTATTTGTTGGATTTTGTGTCGCGCTACGGGTTTGCCCTGTTTGGCTGGTGGCGCATTATTGTGGGTGTTGTGGGATTGTTTGCGCTCGGCCTTATTGGCTAAGCGCAAACCCCGCATATTCAGATGCCTTTCGGCATTAGTTTGCCGTTGGCATATTTTCTTCGAACTGACCGTTTTTGCGAAAGCGCCACATATAAGTTGGCAAAACAGCGTCCATTGTCGTTGGCTTTACGCCGAACGCGCTCAGGTTACGTTTTTGCTTCATCGCCTCATCAGAAACCACATTGTCGCTTTGCAACAAGATAACCTGATCGGCTGTAAGCATCGGGTTTGGCAAAATCTGTAAGATCGACCCAACAAATTTGGCGACGGGGGTTGGCAACGGCAGAACGAAGTTTGAACGTCCAGATTCGCGCAATACACGCTGCATCAATTCGCCCATCGTTTCAATTTCAGGTCCGCCGATTTCATAAATCTTGCCGCCCTTAACGCCACCATTTGCAGCAACCGCAATCGCTTGTGCAACATCACCAACATAAATGGGCTGCATTTTTGTTTCGCCACCAACAAGGGGCAAAACAGGAGACAGACGCGCGAGGGCGCCGAACAAATTGAAGAAACCATCATCAAGCCCAAAAATGATCGATGGACGAATGATAACCGCTTTTGGAAATTCTTTAAGCACCGCTTCTTCGCCCAAGGCTTTTGAGCGCGCATATTCGCTTTTAGATTCTTTATTCGCGCCTAACGCAGACATATGTACAAGCGTTTCAACGCCAGCAATCTTGGCCGCTTCAGCGACAGTTTTAGCGCCCTGTGTTTGCACCACGTCAAATCGTTGTTTCCCACCCTGAGACAAAATGCCTATAAGATTGATCACGATGTCGGCGCCTTTTACGGCGCGAATGACTGAATCTGGAAAGCGTACATTTGCTTGAATGGGTTGAATTTGACCAACAGCGCCAAGCGGCTTGACGTCACCAGCAAGATCAGGACGACGAACCGCAACGCGAATGCGATGCCCGTCTTTTGCAAGTTCTTGCACCAACTGGCGCCCCACAAAACCTGATCCGCCAAAAATTGTGATCAATTTGCTCGCATTGTCGCTCATCTTTTGAACCTTTGTCATCTGTTGCGCCAGAACCACCCGCAAGACGGCCAATATGCCTTGCGTCACTTGCAGGTTGTTTAGCTTGATCCTACGGGCTTTGTCGAGCTTTATAAGCGGTCAAATGTTGCGGCAAAAGATGACATGAAACCTGACGATACAGACAATCTTGGTAATCTGCCTGGGGTGATTTTTGTGCAATTAGGATATGACAACTAGATTATGGGCTATTGGCGGAGCGCCGCGTCAGCACCTTTAGCGCGTCTTTGAGCGCCCGAGCTTCGGTTTCACTATATTCCGCCAGCACGGAATTTTCGTGCGCATGAGCGCGCTTAACGAACTTATTGGCCAGCTCTTTGCCAATGTCAGTCAAAGATATATTCACTTCGCGACGATTCTCTTTAGAATGAAGCCGCAAAACAAGTCCATCCTCTTCCATCCGATCAAGAATACGGGTGAGTGTTGGTTGCTTTTGCATACACTGACGGGCCAATTGCCCCACGCGCTGTTGTTTGTCTGGATAAAGGCTCGCCAAAATACGCCATTTAGGCACGCTCATGCCTTCCTGCGCCAGATAGGCGTGAAATTCACCACTTGCTGCGGCACTCGCCTGCGCGAGCAGATAGAGCAAATAGTCATCGGAGAATGATTGGTCTTTGGGCATTTCAGCCTTCTTAGTTTGCATGGCTTGCTGTCCCATATTTGCCTGAGAAAAACAGCAATGGCGCAAGGTCGGCTTCGTCATAGTTCAGCACTTTACCGAAAAATACAGTATGATCTCCACCTTCTGTCGCCCAGGCATTTTCACATTCAAAACACGCGAGTGTGCCAGATAAAACAGGCACACCACCGATGCCGGCTTTACACTCAACATTGGCAAAACGATCCTCAACCGGTCGTGCAAATTGATTGCTTACATGCTCTTGATCGCTCGCCAGAATATTAATGACGAAGTGTGATGCGCGTTGAAATATCTCCAAATTTGGTGACCTATTTGTGAGCGACCACAACACCAACGGTGGGTCCAGCGAAACGCTTGAGAATGAATTGACCGTCACGCCAATTGGGTCGGCGTTTTCGTTTAGGGTTGTCACAACGGCAACACCGGTTGCGAACTTCCCCAAAGCATCTCGAAACTTTCTAACGTTTGTCATCAGCTCGCCCACCAATTGATTTATAGTTATAATTATTACTTTTCATATATTCCATATTCATATATATAGCAATCAATATTTACCTGAACAATTGGCACAAGACCGAGCCTGACAAGGGAATAATAGAATGATTGCTGACAGAATTGAGGCGAAATGGATCGACAGTTTTTGGGAAACAATTGATCTTTGCAAAGTCGCTAAAGACCAAAAGGCCATCATTCTTTCTGAAACCCAAAGCCGTGATGTAAATGTACATCTGGCGGAATTGGCTCTATCGCGCACTGGGGCAGAATTCTTCCATTTGAAGGTCCCAACACCAACCCAACAGAACACGCCGCTCATCCGATCATCTGGCGCATCACTTGCTTTGGATCATCAGCCCAATGCAGTTAAAGCGCTTTGCGAAGCAGATTTTATTATTGACCTCACGGTTGAAGGATTGATGCACGCCAAGCAAACCGGCGACATTCTGAAAAGTGGCGCGCGCATCCTTAACATTTCAAATGAGCACCCAGACGCTTTGGAACGGTGCCGTCCGACCGAAGACTTAAAAGAACGCGTCAAAGCCGCAGCAAAACAATGCCGACAAGCAAAGCAAATGCGTGTAACGAGCGACGCGGGAACTGACTTGATCGTCAACATGCAAGACGCATCAACGGTTGGTGTTTGGGGCTGGACAGACAGGCCAGGCACCTTGGCCCATTGGCCTGGCGGCATCGTGGTTTCGTTCCCTGCAAAGGGCACAACAAATGGCCGTTTGGTTTTTCAGCCCGGTGATATGAACCTGACGTTCAAGCGCTATTTCGAAAGCCAAGTCACGTTTGTTCTTGAAAATGATTATGTGGTGAATGTTGAAGGCATGGGGGTTGATGCCAAGCTGATGCGCACTTATCTGGCTGACTTTAATGACCCAGAAGCCTATGCCACCAGCCACGTTGGTTGGGGTCTAAACAAAGGTGCGCGATATGAAGCGCTCACCATGTATGACAAGCGCGACACAAATTGCACTGAGCTACGGGCGGTGGCTGGCAATTTCCTTTATTCCACCGGCGCTAACGAATTTGCGAACCGGTTCACCCAAGGGCATTTCGATCTCCCCATGATGGAATGCACCATCTCGCTTGATGGGCAAAATGTCGTTAAAAACGGGCAATTGGTCGATTGATGAAAAACTTAATCGATCTCACCTTTGAAGATTATGGCGTCAGCGACATACCAGTGGTTTGCCTGCACGGCATTGGTGGCAACACCGACAGTTTTCGCCCGCAACTGGATGAGTTGTCAAAATATGCCCGCGTGATTGCCCTAAATTTACCGGGCTATGGTGGTTCACGGCTAATTAGCCCTGTCACGTTCGAAACGCTTTCGAACAAGCTGCATGATTTTTTAGACGCTGCTGGAATTGAACGCGCTGTTTTGCTGGGTCAATCTATTGGCGGCATGGTGGCGATAGATTTTGCCATTCGCTTTCCCGAACGAGTCGAAAAACTAATCCTTGTTGGCACGACTTCGGCATTTGGCGGTCGCGATGAGACATTCAAAGATGCATTCTTAAAAGCGCGGCTTGCCCCATTGGACGCTGGTAAAAGCATGGCTGAACTCGCCAATGAGTTTGTGCCTGAAATTGTTGGCCCAATTGCAAGCCCCACTGATATCGCAAATGCGGTAAATTCTATGAGTGAAGTTCCGCTGGAGACTTACCGCGCGATTATTGAGTGCCTTGTAACTTTTAATCGCCGCGAAGATCTAAGCTCGATTTCGCATCCAACATGCCTAATTGCTGGCGAACATGATCGCAATGCACCGGCAAAAACCATGGAAAAAATGGCCCTTGAAATGCCGAATGCCGCATTTCACTTAGTGGAAGGCGCGGGCCACTTGGTCAATTTGGAAGCGGGCGCCGCGACCAACGCCATCGTGAAGAAATTTTTGAGTTTGGGAGGATAATATGAGCATAAAAGACAAACCAATGTTTACGCCTGAGGATTGGGGCCTCACCGAAAAACAGGCCAATTTGGCCACACAAGCCCGAGAGCTAGGCCAATCAAAATTTGCTGGCCGGGCTGAGCGATATGACCGTGAAGCCATCTTCCCGACTGAGAACTACGAAGATTTGCGTGACGAAGGATTGCTTGGCGTTTGTATTCCCGAACAATTTGGCGGCATGGGCGCGGACTTTAAAACCTATATGCTCACTGCAGCGGAAATTGGCCGCTATTGTGGTGCGACAGCCCTCACTTTCAATATGCATGTTAGCTCATGTCTTTGGACTGGTTTCTTGGCGGACCAATTGCCAATGGACGATGATGTTCGCGCAGAGCACGAGAAATATCGCACGCACCACTACGCTCGAATTCTAAATGAGGGGGCGATTTACGCACAGCCTTTCTCTGAAGGGGGCGCAGCCGCTGCCGGGTTTAAGGCTTTTGGCACAACAGCACTTCGAACTGAAAAAGGTTGGATTATCAACGGCAAGAAAATCTTTGCTTCATTATCCGGTCACGCCAACTATTACGGCGCGCTTTGCTCGGAGATTAAAACGCCAGATGAAGAACCATCACGTCGCCACACCATGTATATTGCGGTGCCAAACGACGCTGAAGGCGTTAGCGTTGTTGGCGATTGGGATCCGCTCGGCATGCGCGGCACTGTATCGCGCACCCTGATTTTTAAAGATGTATTCGTGCCGTTCGAAGAGCAATTGATGCCACGTGGCATCTATTTCTCTGCCGCGCAAAAATGGCCACATATGTTCATGACCCTTACCCCATCCTATATGGGTATCGCCCAAGCGGCATACGACTTCACCGTGAAATATTTACGCGGAGAAATTGAAGGTATGCCACCGGTTAAGCGTCGCATGTACCCAACCAAACAGCTTGCAGTTGCGCAAATGCGCCTCATGCTTGAACAAACTAAAGCGATTTGGTTCCAGTCAATTTCTGAAGCCCGCCCAGAGCCGTCAAAAGACGCATTGCTGCGCGCTTGGTCGGCACAATACACTGTGATGGAAAATGCCAACGAGATTTCACAACTCGCCATCCGCACATGTGGCGGCCAGTCGATGTTGCGTAGTTTGCCGCTTGAACGGCTTTATCGGGACAGCCGTTGCGGCTCACTAATGTTGCCGTGGACCGCAGAATTGTGCATGGACAAATTGGGCAAAGGCGCACTTTACGAAGATGGCGAAACAGATGACGCCTAAGCCGCAAGCAAAGAAGCTTGGGGCGCAAACCGACAATCCAGAGACGCAGCTAAAGACAATTGATCATTGGCTGCGTCGCCATGCTCAACGCACTCCCAATAAAGTTGCCCTCAACTTTTTGGGCGCCGAGCATGTGGCCTATAGTTACTTGCGGCTTAGTATTGCGGTAGACCGAACCGCGTCAGTGCTTCAACATGATTTAGGTCTTGTTCGGGGCGACCGCATCGCATTTTATGGTAAAAACAGCGACGAAGAGCTTGTTCTGATTTTTGCCGCTGCTGCGCTTGGGTTGATCTTTGTGCCCCTCAATTGGCGCCTTGCGCCCCGTGAGTTGAACTACATCGCCAAAAACGCAGGCGTTAGCGCGCTGTTTTTTGACAATACGTTTGCTGCCCATGTGCCAGACGTTCTTCGTGGCGTTGAGAATGTGAGCGCAATTGGCACAGGTCAGGGACTTGCGGATAACTCAAATTCGCTTTCAACCTTGTGCGAGGCACAAGGTCAGGAAGCCCAACTTGGCAACGCCTCAATTGATGATCCGTTTTTGCTGGTTTACACGTCCGGTACAACCGGCCGCCCTAAGGGCGCCGTTCATACGCAAAAATCCGTTCAATATAACGCCTATGCAAGTGTGGATGCATTCGACATCACTGCGCACGACCACGCATTGACGTTCCTGCCCCTGTTTCACGTTGGTGGGATAAATATTCAAACATTGCCCACTTTGTTTGCTGGCGGCACGGTAACGTTAGCCGGGCAATTTTCGCCGGATATATTTATTCACGGGGTTACAAACACCAAGGTTTCACTCGTAACTGTTGTGCCCACCATTTTGAACGCTTTGCTGGGATTGCCAGACTGGGCTCAACTCGACATGTCATCCTTAAAATGCATGGCCATCGGGTCAACCGACGTGCCGGTTGCTTTGATTGAAGCCGTGCATGCCAAAAATGTGCCGGTCGTTCAAATATATGGCGCAACCGAAACCGGGCCCGTCAGCGTATATCAACATGCCAGCGAAGCATTTGACAGCGTGGGCTCCATCGGGCGGGTTGGCTTAAACAGTTCAATCAAGCTCATGGCTGGCGAACAAGAAGCACCCCTTGGGCAGCCGGGCGAAATTTGGGTGAAAGCACCCAATTGCTTTGCTGAATATTGGCAAGATACCGACGCAACAAACGAGATATTCGTTGATGGGTGGTTTAAAACCGGTGACATCGCCTCGCTCGATGAAAATGGTCTTTATTGGTTTTGCGACCGAAGTAAAAACATCATCATTTCTGGCGGTGAAAATATTTATCCAGCAGAAATCGAACGCATTATGAGCCAAATTGATGGTGTGCGCGAAGTCGCGGTTGTCGGTCAGCCACATGAAAAGTGGGGCGAAGTTCCTGTTGCCTTCATCAACGCATCCAGAGAAATGTCTGCTGAATTTGTACTGGAACAACTAGATGGCCGAATTGCAAAATTCAAACGCCCTAAAGCCGTAAAATTCGTTGATGAACTCCCCAAGAACGCCATGGGCAAGATTGTGATGGATCAGGTAAAGGCGCTTCTTTAAGGAACGATTTTGCGGCATGAGGCATGACCGCTTTATTCTTGCGCTGAGGTTGGATAGAAGATAGCCACAGCCAATTGCAAAGCAGCACCCATCGTGAACATCAGCACCTACGGGACAAGCGTTACTCAGTTTAGCGAAAAGCTCATTCAATGGTGGGCAATGCTTGGTGGCATTGCCTTATTTGGCGTCGTGGCGGTAAACGGCGTTTCGGTTGTTGGCGGGATGTTTGGCACTCCATTCCCCGGCGATTTTGAGTTGACCGAAATTGGCGTCGCCATCGCTGTGTTTGCATTTCTACCCTATTGCCAACTCCAAGGCGCAAATGTCAGCGCCGACATTTTCACCAGTAAAGCCAAACCGCGCACCATTTTGATATTCAAGCTTTTGGGATCAATTGTCGCGCTGATATTTGCCTGCATTTTATTGTGGCGCATGAGCTATGGGCTGATGGATCAACTCAATTACGGCTACACGACATCTATCCTGCGCGTTCCCCATTGGATGGCGTTTGTTCCCATTTTGGTGTCGCTTTTACTTTTGGCTATCGCCAGCTTGATCACCAGTGCCCATCACATTTTTCAACTCCTCACGGGAGGACAAAATGATTGATGCCCTCACCCTCGGTTTTGCAGGTCTCGCGGCGCTGATCGCTCTTATCATTGTGCGGATGCCCATTGCTTATGCGATGATTTTAGTCGGTGGCATTGGCGTGACGCTCCTCAATGGTGCTGACATTTTCATGAGCCAACTCAAAACATTGGCCTATGGGCAATTCTCTATTTACGACCTATCGGTATTGCCGATGTTCATCTTGATGGGTGCCCTCGCGACCCGTGCGGGTTTAAGCCATGATCTATTTCGCGCGGCGAAAGCGTGGTTTGGCTGGGCAAAAGGCGGCACCGCCATGGCAGCAGTCGCAGCATGTGCGGGTTTTGGCGCGGTGTGCGGCTCTTCGCTTGCAACTGCGTCGACCATGGGGAAGGTTGCCCTACCCGAGTTGCGCAAGCAAAATTATTCTCCAGCCCTTGCAACGGGAACACTTGCCGCAGGCGGGGTGCTGGGCATTCTCATTCCACCATCGGTCGTTTTGATCATCTACTCTGTGATCGTTGAGGCCAATATTGTCACCATGTTTATGGCCGCTTTTGTACCAGGCTTATTGGCGGTTCTGCTGTTTTTGCTGACCATTGCAATTTATGTGCGCATTTTCCCAAATGCTGGCCCGAATGGCGAGCGCGTAACCCGACGAGAATGGATTGGCGCGACGATCGGGGTCCTCCCGGTTTTTATCATTTTCGGGTTGGTGATTGGCGGGATTTATTTTGGGCTGTTTAACCCAACTCCCGCCGCAGCTATTGGTGTATTGCTCGTTTGGATTTACGGCACAGTTCGCGGCAAACTTAAATGGACAGCTCTTCGTGCGGTTTTAGAGGAAACAGCCAAAACCAGCGGTATGATCTATTTGATTTTGCTGGGCGCGGAAATGCTCAAAATATTCATGTCACGGGCCGGTGTGCCTCAAGCCATGGCCGAATGGATGATTGGTTCGGGACTGCCACCATTTGTCATACTGGCCTGTCTGCTACTCGCGCTCATCATATTGGGCTGCCTGATGGATTCTTTATCCATGATCCTTTTGGCAATCCCATTCTTCTGGCCCGTTTTGCTTGAATTGAATGGCGGTGATTTCCAATTGGCCGTCGGCGCTGGCTTTGGCATGAGCAGCGATGACCTTAAAATTTGGTTCGGCATTCTAGCGCTCATTGTTGTCGAATTAGGCCTAATAACGCCACCGGTGGGCCTAAATGTCTTTGTGATTTCATCAATGTCCGACGACATCCCAATGAGCGAAACATTTAAAGGCGTGATGCCATTTTTCGCCGCAGAATTAATCCGCGTCGTTTTGCTCATCGCAGTGCCATCACTGGTCCTGTGGTTGCCGCACTTGCTGGCCGGTTAGTCGAACGCAGACTATCTACTAGTCACCCTATTTTAGCTGATCCCTTCCAACCTTAGTCGAATATGAATGGCGATCTTGGAGTTTTGTTTGTTTGTGATGTTGACGGGTGTCGCCGCGCACGCCAAAACAAGACAAAAATAAAAATACCTCTGGGGATTTGGGTATGATCATTAAAGAACTAGATGCGCCAGGTTACGAGCGCGTGGTTTATGCCGAAGATAGCACTTCGGGGCTAAAATCTATTATTGCGCTACACAGTACGAAATTGGGCCCTGCCGCTGGCGGATGCCGAATGTTCAAATATGACAGTCTTGAAGCCGCGACAATTGATGCCCTTCGACTAGCACGTGGCATGACATATAAAAACGCGGCGGCAAGCCTGCCGTTGGGCGGCGGAAAGTCGGTCATAATCGCTGAACCTAAAACGGACAAAACACCTGAACTGATGCAAGCTTTTGGGCGGTTTGTTGAGGCGCTTCAGGGCAGCTATTACACGGCTGAGGATGTTGGGATTTCAGTTGAAGATATCGCTGAGGCAGCCAAATTCACCTCGTTTGCCGCCGGTTTGACAGATGGTCCCTACGCGAGCGGAGACCCTTCCCCGGTCACCGCAAAAGGGGTGTTTTTGTGCATGAAAGTTGCGGCAGAACATGGTTTGGGGTCGCCCGATCTAAACGGGAAAACAATTGCGCTTCAAGGTTTGGGCCATGTTGGCATGCACCTTTGCCACTATCTGCATGATGCCGGCGCAAAGATTATTGCAGCAGACATCAACCCAATGGCCATCAATGAAGCAAAAGAACGTTTTAACGCGACGATTGTCGAACCTGATGCGATTTATGCTCAATCTGCGGACATATTTGCGCCATGTGCCATGGGCGCAAGCGTTTCAGTGCCCTCGATTGCTCAGCTTAACGTCAAGGTGGTTGCCG
Organism: Maritalea sp.; assembly: GCF_051251695.1. Classification (NCBI taxonomy): domain Bacteria; kingdom Pseudomonadati; phylum Pseudomonadota; class Alphaproteobacteria; order Hyphomicrobiales; family Devosiaceae; genus Maritalea; species Maritalea sp. The sequence goes on from NZ_JBPOEU010000011.1 coordinate 57,745, forward strand.
GGGCTGCCAACAATCAACTTGCTGATGATAATTGCGGGCGCCTGCTCGCCGATAAAGGCATACTTTACGCACCAGACTATGTGGTCAACGGTGGAGGGATCATCAATGTTGCAGCGGAGATTCTCAAGATATCTGATCAAAGCTGGGTAAACGGCAAAGTCAAACAGCTTGGTGAGACAACGGATCAAATTTTGCGTAAATCCAGCGACACTGGCGAGTTTCCGCACAGGGTTGCTGATCGACATGTTGATGATATTTTGGCGGCGATTTAGGATCTGGATCTGAGTTGAACGGGGTCGGCAAACCGACCCCACTCGATTTGATATGAGAGCTTATTTCTTGGCCAAGAGATCTCGAATTTCAGCCAACAAAATTTCTTCTTTTGAAGGTACTGGCGGCGCTTTGGGCGCTGCTTCTTCTTTTTTCTTCATCGAATTGATGCCTTTGACGACCAAGAAGATCACAAATGCCACAATTAAGAATTTCACGACCGCGTTGATAAACAAGCCGATGTTTAATGTAACCGCGCCAGCTTCTTGAGCTGCTGCCAATGTTGCATAATTGCCAGCCGCTTCGTCTTTTAGAACGATGAACATGTTTGAAAAGTCAACGCCACCAATCAGCAATCCAATTACAGGCATAAACACGTCGTCGACCAGTGAGCCAACGATCGCGCCGAACGCCGCGCCAATGATAACCCCGACAGCCAAATCGACCATGTTGCCCTTCATGGCGAAAGTCTTAAATTCTTTGAGCATAATCAGTTCCAACCCCTATCTAATTCCGCAAAATCGTTCACGCCCCTTGGTCGTGAACATCGCTGAAATCATAACGTATTTGCTATCTATGGCAATTGGATTTGCAATGGGTGCGATCTGACAACCACTTGTCTGGCGGACACAAAAACAATGGATCGAATAAACCGTTTCAATTGCCTGCCAATGCAGGTAAAGATTTAAAAAAGATTTGCTCAAATAATAAGGCCCACTTTATGACCATCAGACTGCACAAAGGCGACCTGCCAAATTTAGACAATTATGGACGCCAAGTGGCAATCGACACCGAAACAATGGGGTTAAACCCGTTTCGTGATCGCTTGTGTGTTGTTCAACTTTCTGCTGGTGACGGCACCGCTGATGTTGTTCAGATCGAGTTGGGACAAACCGAAGCGCCGAACATTCAAAAACTGCTCGCAGACGAAGATGTTACCAAGCTTTTCCATTTTGCCCGGTTTGATATCGCTTCTTTGTATAATGCGTTCGGCACCATGACCACGCCATCATATTGCACCAAAATTGCTTCTAAACTGGTGCGCACCTACACGGATCGTCATGGTTTAAAAGAATTGTCGCGCGAACTTTTGGGCGTTGATATGTCAAAACAGCAGCAAAGTTCTGACTGGGGCGCTGATGAATTAACAAGCGCACAAACTGAATATGCCGCAAGTGACGTGCTTTATTTGCATGATATACGCCGCCATCTTGATCGCATGCTGCGACGCGAAGGACGACTGGAAATGGCCAAGGCATGCTTTGATTTCTTGCCCACACGCGTTCAATTGGATTTGGCTGGTTGGCCTGAAACTGACATTTTTGCCCATAGTTAAGATAGGCAGGCACTTTTAATGCTGGACGCAAGCTCAAGCGGTCGTCATCCGCAAGTTGATCAGTTGTTTAACGCGATTAAACGACGTCAATTTGTGGTGTGGACCTTGCGCTTGCTGGTGCCACTGTGCGGCCTGTTGTTGTTTTTCGTTTTGATCGCCCCCATTGTTTTAGGAGTGCTTTTTCCAACCGCGCAGTTTGATGCGATCCGCATTTCAGGTGATCGATTGGTTGTTGATGCCCCTCGCGCCAAAGGAAACTTGAGTGACGGTGGTCGATACAACGTTTCTGCGCATAGTGCGGAAACCGACTTAATCGACCAAAATGTTGTCACTCTTGTTGATTTGTTAGGTGATCTCGACTTTTCGGATGGTACCACTGCTCGCGCAACATCTGCAGATGGTGTATACACATTTTCAAGTGAAGAACTTGAACTACTTTCCACGATAGATATTTTGGCGAGCAATGGTGATGAGGGCACAATTGGTAGTGGTCTTGCAAAAATCGCAGAGCAAGTATTTGAAGGCCAAGACGGCGTGAGCTTTCGATTTATTGATGGCACAACTCTTGATGCTGACACAATGTATTATGATGCTGGACGGGGACTATGGACATTCAAAAACTTCACCCTTAATTTCACTTCGCCGGAACAAGAGTTAAAGCAATGAGCATCCCCCGGATCCTAAGCACGTTAACACCCACATTCCTTCTGGTAATTTCGCTATTTTGCACACCATCGTTTGCTCAATCTGATGGGCCAGTGAACATTACGGGCGCTCAATTTGATATTGACGAAAACCAAAACATTGCAACATTCACTGGCGACGTGGTGGTTGTCCAAAAAACATTTACACTTTGGGCACCAAGGGTGATTGCGTACTACGGAGAAGGCGGTCCGTCAGAGCTGAAGGAAATTACAGCTGATGGTCGCATCCGTGTGGAATATGGCACCCAGACAGCAATCTCAGATCACGGTATTTATGACCCGAAAACGAAGATAGTGCGCATGATCGGCAATGTGTCTGTTACCCAAGCCGACGGCAGCAACGCTGTAAACAGTGAAGAAATGGTTATCGATTTGGCGAACGATACAACACGTTTTGTCGGCACCGGCAAAGATGATGGCCGGGTGACCGCCGTGTTTGGATCGGACAATTAGTCGTGAGTAGCTCTGAACTCGACCCGACGGGATGGCTGGTTGCCCATTCACTGGCCAAATCATATGGCAAAAAAGTTGTCATTCGCGATGTATCGGTTGCGGTAAACCGAGGTGAGGCCGTTGGCCTTTTAGGGCCGAATGGCGCCGGGAAAACCACCGTCTTTTCAATGATCATGGGGATTATTGCGCCTGATCAGGGTGAAATTCTACTTCACGGACGGCCCATCACCAAGTTGCCGCTTTTCCAACGTGGACGATTGGGCATGGGGTATTTGCCGCAAGAGCCATCGATTTTCCGCGGAATGAGCGTTAAAAACAACATTCTGGCTATTCTTGAGGGACATGTAAAATCGCGCAAAGGCCGCCAAGAACGGCTGGATCAATTGCTGGAAGAGTTTTCAATCACCCATATTCGCGACGCGGATGCGCTTGCGCTTTCTGGCGGGGAACGCCGTCGGGTGGAAATTGCCCGTGCGCTAGCTGCCGATCCTGTGTTTATGCTTTTGGATGAACCGTTTGCCGGGGTTGACCCGATCGCGGTTGGTGAAATTCAATCGCTGGTGCAACAACTCACCAATAGGGGTATCGGCGTGCTGATCACTGACCATAATGTGCGCGAAACGCTTGGGTTGGTGGACCGTGCTTACATCATTCATGGTGGGCAAGTGATGATCCAAGGCCGACCCGAGGCGATTAGCGCCGACCCCGAAGCACGTCGGGTCTATTTGGGTGAAGATTTTACGCTTTAGCTGCGGCATCAATTATTTGGGCATATGAACGAGTTTCCAAGTTAGTGAGTGATAACCCAAGAAGTTGTACCGCTTCATCAACAAGCCTTTTCGCTTCAAGCAGTTGGTGTTCTTCTTCTACCATGATGGCAACTTCAACAAACGCGCCAAACCCATCCAACTTGTCCAACGTAACATGGCATTTGCCCAGAAAATGTACGTCTCGAGCCTTCTTGATGCACCGAGTTTGCTGATAACCCAGCCCAAAAAACATCTGACAGACTTCTACGAAGCCTTTGGTTTCGACCGACCTGCACTCATCAACGCCCGGACCTTTGGAAATAATCAAGACCCGATTAGAAGGAACCATCTCTCGAACCACCAGCGCTTGGTTGTTGCTGGAAAGTGAATTGTCAGGAAGATCGAGATAGATGTCCGTTTCTGAACCTCCCTGCATGAAGGGTTGGCTCCCCAACGCCTTAAGTCGCTGACCAATAACTTGCAAATCGTCACATTTAAATTTTTGTTCGACTTCAAATCGCCCTATGAAATGTTCCCCTGTATCTAATTTCACGACGGCTCTCCTGTGTTCGACAAACATTGTGCATTTGAGAATTAATTAACCCGCTTTGGAACTTCACAAAGAAACTGGCACGAAACTTGTATATGCGGCTTGTGCATGGCGGGCAAATCGTGGCATTTTCATCAATAGCAACAGATGCGCAGTGGAGCAAAACTTAATGGCGCTAATGCCACGCCTTGAACTCAGACAATCTCAAATGCTTAAATTGACGCCTCAATTGATGCAGTCAATCAAGCTGTTGCAACTGTCGCATCTTGAGCTCTCTACATTTGTTGAAAATGAGTTGCTACATAATCCGCTGCTTGACCGGGCAGAGCCCAACGCTGATGAGCGCGGTGACAATGAAGGCAATTCCGCCGAACCAGACCAACCTGAACATGGCGATAGTGGTCCAACTGATATTGTCAGCCAGGGTGAACAGTTTGAAAGCGCGACTTCGTTGGCAAGCGAAATGGATACTGACGCGGCCAGCCTATTTCCCGAGCAGGTGGGGCAAGATAGTGTTTCTCAGTCCACCACCAACTGGCAAGAGGGGCGAGGCCAAAGCCTTAGTGGCGGCGTGGGCGCTGAAAAGGCTGAGATCGATCAATATGTTTCCTCCACCAAATCACTTGGTGATCATTTGATCGAACAGGTTCACCTCATCTTGCGACATCCGGGCGATTTGCTGATCGCCAGTGCCATCATCGAAAATCTCAATGAAGCCGGATATATCAATATTGAGTTGGCACAAATTGCTGACCTGTTGGGTACCGAGCTAGGACATGTAGAAGCGGTGCTCGAAGCTATTCAGGGCTGTGATCCCATCGGCATATTTGCCCGGAACGTGCCTGAATGTCTTGCCATCCAGCTCAAGGAAAAGGACCGACTTGATCCGATGATGCAGGCTTTGCTGGATCATCTTGATCTGGTTGCAGCGCATAAATTCAAAGAACTCATGGCATTGATCGATTGCGACCAAGATGACCTTAAAGACATGCTGGATGAAATTAAGCGCCTTAACCCGCGTCCTGGTGTTTCTTTTGAGGGGACGCCCATTCAACCAGTCGTTCCAGATGTTTATATTCGCCCAGCAAATGATGGCGGTTGGGAAATTGAGCTGAACAGCGAGGTCTTGCCCAACGTTTTAATCAACAGAACTTATTATGCTGAAGTGTCGGCCAAAGCGAAGAAAGGCGAGGAAAAAAACTACCTCACCGAATGTTTGCAAACCGCAAACTGGCTAACCAGAAGTCTGGACCAGCGCGCACAAACCATTTTGAAAGTCACCAGTGAAATTGCTCGAATGCAGGATGGCTTTTTGTTGCATGGCGTTTCCCACCTCAAACCAATGACGTTGAAGATGGTGGCTGAAGCTGTGGATATGCACGAATCTACGATAAGTCGGGTCACCGCCAACAAATATGTTGCCACCCCACGCGGGCTTTTTGAATTGCGATATTTTTTCACCAGCGCCATTTCCAGCTCGACGAGTGGTGATGAGGATCACTCAGCCGCTGCTGTGCGGCACGAAATCAAGCAATTGATTGATGCGGAAGACCCCAAGAAGATTTTGTCAGATGACAAAATCGCCGTCATTTTAAATGAACAACATCAGATGGGGGTCGCGCGTCGTACTGTTGCGAAATATCGCGAGGCGATGGATATCCCATCTTCTGTTCTTCGACGCAGGCAAAAGCGTGAACTGCTAGGCTAAGTGCCTCTTTTATTATCCGCGTCTCTCACGCAAAAACCGACCAATTGAGTTGATCCACCACATCTTCCAGCATCCCAGTGCCCACAAGTGAATTGCCTCTTGTGTCTAATCCCGGCGACCACACGGCGATTGAAGCGATACCGGGCACAACGGCAAGGATCATGCCGCTCACCCCGCTTTTCGCAGGAATGCCCACACGATATGCAAATTCACCAGAACCATCATAATGGCCACATGTCAGCATAATAGCCGCAATGCGTCTTGCTCGTCTTTCCGAAACTATTTTACGTCCACCCGCACCGGTCGCGCCGCCAAACGCTAAGAACCGCCCGGCGCGAGATAGTTGCACACATGACATTGAAAGCGCACATTGGTGGAAATAAACGCCTAAAGTCATTTCCACTGAATTGCGTAAATTGCCATGTGAAGCCAAATAATTAGCAAGCGCGCGATTGCGGTGGCCGGTTTCAGCTTCTGATTGGGCGACCAGCTTGTCGATGATGATTTCATCGTCATCTGCCAATGAGCGCACGAACTGAACCAGTTCACCCAACGCTTCCTTTGGACGATAGTTTGATAAAATGGCGTCCGTCACCACGATGGCGCCGGCATTCACAAATGGGTTCCTTGGAATGCCGTTTTCATGTTCCAGCTGCAAAATCGAATCAAATGAAGAACCCGATGGTTCTCGCCCCACCCGCGTCCACAATCGGTCGCCTTGTGCGCCCAAAGCCAATGCCAGTGTAAAGATTTTGGAAACAGACTGTATCGTAACCCCATCATTACAATCACCAGCGCAGATGGTTTTGCCGTTCGCCAAGGTTATGGCGATACCTGCTTTTTGCGGATCTGCTTTTGCTAGTTCGTAAATATAGGTAGCAACCACACCACGTTCTTCGCGCTCGCGCGCACGCTCCACAGCATATTTGGCCGCCAGCTCAGTGCGTTCTTGATCCAAGTGTACAGTCTCCCCAAAACGATACAAAGCCAATGATTTAGGGAACAGGAACGGTCCCAAAGGTGCAACAGTTCAGCGCAATTGTTGAACTTATCCCCTTGTGAAACAAGTGCCCAATTGGCGCAACTTTTTGTGGAATTTTTTCAAATTTTGCAAAACAATAAATGCGCCGCAAAAAGCGGTGTGATTCACTGGTGCATAGCTATAAACACTACCCTTTTTTTTAAGCGCATGGAAGGGAATTTGAGAAGATAATCTAACATTTGAGCGATTGCTCTTTTGCTATACTCGGCGTTAAGCTTTGGTTGTGAGGATACTCTCCTCGGCTCTAGAGCCCTTCAAATAAATCCAACGAAATGGGGTACATAATGAACTTACGTGTTTCAGGAAAGAACATGGATGTCGGCGATGCATTACGCACGAAGGCATTAGACCATCTCGAATCTGCGATCACTAAATACTTTGATGGCGGATATGATGGCCACCTCACTTTGGAACATGAAGGCAATCGCTTTAACGCGGATTGTCACATTCATTTAGATACAGGCATGATTTTGCAGGCGAGCGCTGACGCGGGTGATGCAACCTCGGCATTTGAAACCGCAGCCGAGCGCATTGAGAAACGCCTACGACGCTATAAACGTAAATTGAAAAACCATCGTCGGGTCGCTGGCATTGGTGCAACCTCCCAATCATATGTTCTGGCGTCGCCAGAATCAGAAATAGAAGTGGACGAAGACTTCTCCCCAGCGGTGATTGCAGAAACCACATCCAACTTGCATTCAATGAGTGTAGGGGAAGCGGTGATGGAACTTGATATGACCGAACAGGACGTCATGGTTTTTCGCCATGCTGGACATGGCCGCGTAAATGTGGTTTATCGCCGGGCTGATGGCAATATTGGCTGGGTTGACCCAGAGCCACAGGACGCTTAAGACGCGCTTTTCGAATTAACCAAGAGAGAATTCATGGAACTGGCTGATATCCTTTCAAAGGATGCCATAGTGCCTTGTGCTAAGGCCACTTGTAAGCGTCAATTGCTGCAGCTTGCTGCAGACAAAGCCGCAGAACTTGTGGGCGGTGATGCACATGAAATCTTTAAAACGTTAACCGAACGCGAGCAATTGGGCACCACGGGGCTTGGCGATGGTATCGCCATTCCCCACGGCAAAGTTGCAGGCCTGAGCGGCGTGACGTGTATCTTTGTTCGCCTTGACCACCCGATCGATTTTGATGCGGTTGATGAAAAGCCCGTCGATTTGGCATTTGTGTTGCTGGCACCTAAAGGCGCGGGCGCAGACCATCTTAAAGCTTTGTCCCGAATCGCCCGTTTGGTGCGGTCTAACAATATAGCAGAACAGGCCCGCTCACTCCGCGATGGCGATGAGCTTTATCAACTTTTAACGAGCATACCCGGTCAATCTGACGCCGCTTAATCTCACAAAGTGAGTTTTACGGCTTTAGGCCCTAATGACGCACGGCGATGTTTTGGCCTTTTTCAGCCAACCATCGGTGAATGGCATCTTGATCGTCAGTGATCAGTAAGGGCGTGCCATCCGCACCGAATAGTGCTTCAAATTCGATCTGCTCTGGTGCGTCTTTTGCTTGTGGAAACATCGCTTTAAGCTGTTTGCCGGTCAGTTGACGGCTATAAACGATCTTATCTTCGCCCAGCGCCCGAAAATCTTCAGTGCTTAAAGGTGTCGCGGTTGGTGTCGTAATGTTTGAATTTGTCATATTTTACTCCGAAACTTAAATTGATGGCATCGCCATACTTTTTCTTAGCTTGCAGATTTGGTCTTAGGTTGCAGACTTGATTTTGATCCGTTTGGCGACTTTTTCGACATTTGGCCGCCTGATCAAAACGTTCAATAACCCATCGCGTAGATCCGCGCCTTCGACCAACATGCTTTCGGCAAGCAAGAAGCTGCGCTGAAATTGTCGGGCGGCAATGCCGCGGTGCAAAAATTCGCGTTTTGGATCATCAGATTGACGTCCACGTATGAGGAGTTGACTATCTTCAAGGGTAATTTCCAACTCATCCTCAGAAAAACCTGCGACCGCAATTGAGATCAAAAAGGTCTCTGATCCATCTTTGGCGCAAACCCGTTCAATATTGTAAGGCGGGTAGCCATCGGCGGCTTTGGCCAGTCGGTCTAGCCGTTGTTCGAACTCGTCAAACCCGAGGAGAAATGGAGAGGAGAAAAATGACATTCGTGACATATTCTTTTCTTGGAGCATCTGCCTTTGGGCCAAACACTCAACTGTCCTTTTAAAAGCAACTTTTTTGGCCCGCTTAGCGGCACCTCATGTTAAAGATATGGTTAGCTCATAAAGAAGTTCAAGTCACAAGTTGATATCTGGTCGCAAAAATGGCGTTGAAGGCACTGCCTGACGCATCTTCTTCAACTTTTCAGTGAGATTAAGTCCCATGTTCATTTCCATCGTTATGCCCGCCTACAACGCGCAAAATACCATCGCTGCTAGCGTTCGAAGCGCTTTAGCGCAAACCCACATGGATTTTGAACTGATCATTTGTGCGGATGACCAACAGGATTATCGTCACCTATTGCGCACAAACCAAATTGATGACCCGCGCATAAAATTCACCCAAACCGATGGTGTTGGCACAGGCTCGTCAAATGCCCGCAATGTCGGCATGAGCATTGCAGGCGGGCGTTATATCGCTGTTCTGGATGCTGACGATCAATTTGCGCCCGACAAATTAGAGCAAATTGCTGTCGCATTGGCGCAACATCCCTTGGTCACGACCGGGTTGGAAGTTGTGACCCAGACAGGCGAGCATTTAAGATTTGTTGGCTGCACAGGAAAAGATCGTTTGCTAAGCGCACAACACTATAAACGATGCAACATCTCAATGGACAGCATGGTCGCACATGACCGAAAACTGGTGCCGATCAAATATGATACAGATCTGCCGTGCCTTGTTGATTTGGGTTTAATTTTGGACGCCTTTTGCCATGTTGAGCACGCGTTTCATATTACGCGCCCGCTTCATCAATATTTCAAACAAACGATATCCATCAGTACCGGCCCTGAAGCCGGGCAACGGTACGTCAGAATCAAAAAGTTGCTGATTGAGCGTCTTCAAGCCGGTTACTACCCGCTCTTAGGGGGCGAAAAAGCTGCTCAAGGCATGATTTCGTTTCTAAATCGATCACTTTTGGCAGAAGCGCAGTTCAAGAATGCCCAACAAATCAATCCAGCACTGATCTTTGAAGATCACCTCGAATCAATGCTAAGTCATTAGTTGGCTGGACAAATTCACGGGTTTATTTACAAAGAATGAGTTTTGTCGGACAATTCTGGCAAAATTCTTTTGATTTGCGGTTGCGCAAAAGCTCAAAAGCGGTTTTGTTTACCCGGCGGCGTCCGAGTGCCGTAAATGATAATTGGAGGGATACAATATCATGAGAAGATTTACCAAGCTGTTGGCAGCAACAGCTCTAATGAGTGTTATGGCGGGCGGTGCCTATGCCAAGACACTCGTATATTGTTCTGAAGGGTCTCCTGAAGGGTTTGACGTTGCACCATATACTGCCGGTACAACATTTGATGCCTCTTCTAAGCCGCTTTACAACCGTTTGGTTGAGTTTAAGCGCGGCACATCAGAAGTTATTCCAGGTCTAGCTGAAAGCTGGGAAGTTTCAGAAGATGGTTTGGAATATACATTTAATCTACGTAAAGGCGTAAAGTTCCATACAACTGGTTTCTTTACTCCATCACGTGACTTTAATGCGGACGACGTGCTGTTCACATTTGACCGTCAGCGCAATGCAGATCACCCATGGTACGAATATGTACCGGGTATTTCTTGGGAATATTTCAACGGCATGTCTATGCCTGACCTGATCGCTGATATCGTTAAAGTTGACGATTACACTGTGAAGTTCATGCTGACACGTCCAGAAGCTCCAATGGTTGCAAACCTTGCTATGGATTTTGCTTCAGTTGTTTCTGCAGAATATGCAGACCAGTTGGCAGCATCAGGCACACAAGAAATGCTAAACCAAGAGCCAGTGGGCACAGGTCCATTTAGCTTTGTTGCATACCAAAAAGATGCTGTGATCCGTTATGCGGCACACGGCGACTATTGGGGTGGCAAGCAGCCTATCGACGATCTAGTGTTCGCGATCACAACTGACGCGGCAGTTCGCGCTCAGAAGTTGAAAGCTGGCGAATGTCACGTTGCTCCATATCCTAACCCTGCTGACATTGATGGCCTAAAAGCTGATAGCAACTTGGTTATGATGGAACAGCAAGGCTTGAACGTTGGTTACCTTGCTTACAATACGCAAGTTGAGCCGTTCAATAACCCTAAAGTGCGTAAAGCGCTTAACATGGCGATCAACAAGCAAGCGATCCTTGATTCAGTATTCCAAGGCGCTGGTTCTGCTGCGAAAAACCCAATTCCACCAACCATGTGGTCTTACAATGACGCGATCCAGGATGATCCATATGATCCAGCAGCGTCAAAAGCAGCACTTGAAGCTGAGGGCGTAACCGGTCTTGAGATGGAAGTTTGGGCAATGCCTGTTCAGCGCCCATACAACCCGAATGCCCGTCGTATGGCTGAACTGATCCAAGCTGATTTCGCCGAAGTTGGTGTTGACGTTCAGATCGTTTCGTTCGAATGGGGTGAGTATCTTGCTCGTTCTAAAGAAGTCGACCGCAAAGGCGCAGTTCTTCTTGGTTGGACAGGTGACAATGGTGATCCTGACAACTTCCTAGCGGTTCTTTTGGGCTGTGATGGTGTTGGCGGCTCAAACCGTGCTCAATGGTGTAACGAAGAGTTTGATGCTCTAACGCTTAAAGCCAAAACAACTTCAGACATGGCAGAGCGTACCAAGCTTTATGAAGAAGCACAGGTTGTGTTTAAACGTGAAGCTCCATGGGCAACAATTGCGCACTCAACAGTGTTCATGCCAATGTCAACCAAAGTTAAAGGCTATGTAATGGACCCATTGGGTGGCCACTGGTTTGATGGCGTTGATCTTGATCAGTAGATCTTGATGACACTTTGAATGGACTTGAGCAGGCGCTGGATTTTCAGCGCCTGTTTTCTTAGGAAAAAGAATGTTTAAATTCATCTTAAATAAGTTGGCACTGATTGTGCCCACATTCTTCGGCATCACCATCGTGGCTTTTGGTTTCGTGCGTGTATTGCCTGGGGATCCAATCCTAGCGCTCGCGGGAGAGCGCGGGGTAAAGCCGGAACGGTACCAAGAACTTCTGGTTCAGTTTGGCTTTGACCGACCAATTTGGGAACAATATTTCACCTATCTGGTCAATTTGTTCCAAGGCGACTTTGGGACTTCAATTTCGACAAAGCGCCCTGTTTTGGACGAGTTCCTGACCCTGTTTCCAGCCACTGTTGAACTGGCCTTATGCGCCATCATCTTTGCGATTGCCTTGGGCATTCCAGCAGGGATCATTTCAGCGGTGAAACGTGGATCATGGTTTGATCAGTTGGCCATGGGCACCGCGCTTGCGGGTTACTCAATGCCGATTTTTTGGTGGGGGCTTTTGCTCATCATCTTCTTTTCGGGCACATTGGGATGGACACCGGTTTCAGGCCGCATATCGCTTATCTACTTCTTCCCACAAGTCACCGGCTTTATGCTGATTGATAGTTTGCTGTCAGGGCAACAAGGCGCGTTTAAATCCGCGTTTATGCACCTGATATTGCCGACCATTGTGCTGGGTACAATTCCGCTGGCGGTGATTGCGCGTCAAACACGCTCAGCCATGCTAGAAGTGTTGGGCGAAGACTATGTGCGTACGGCACGCGCGAAAGGCTTGGGGCAATTGCAAGTGATCGGCGTTCACGCTTTGCGCAATGCACTTATTCCGGTGATCACAACCATTGGTTTGCAGGTCGGCGTGTTGCTGGCGGGTGCAATTTTGACAGAAACTATCTTTTCTTGGCCGGGTATCGGCAAGTGGATGGTTGATAGTATTTTTAGACGGGATTATCCGTCTGTGCAGGGTGGATTGGTGCTGATCGCATTGATTGTTATGGTGGTGAACCTAACAGTTGATGTGCTTTACGGCCTCATTAACCCGCGCATCAGGCATCAGTGAGGACTTTAGATGACTGATTCACAGGTAACAAAAATTGACCCATCTCAGGTCAAAGCAGAAGCGCGTAATGCGCAGCTGCAAATGCTCAAAGAGTTCTGGCACTATTTTAGCGCCAACAAGGGCGCCGTTATCGGCCTTGTTGTTTTTGGGTTCATGATATTTGTCGCAACTTTTGCGCCCTTATTGGCGCCACATGACCCCGGCCATCAATATCGTGATGCATTTCTGGTGCCCCCGGTTTGGTCAGAAGGCGGCAGCTGGAGTTACATTTTGGGCACTGATGCGGTGGGGCGCGATATGCTCTCTCGCCTCATTCACGGCTCGCGATTTTCACTCTTCATCGGGGTGGTTGTTGTTTCGATTTCCTTGACCGGTGGTATTATCATCGGGCTGGTTGCGGGTTACTTCCGTGGCTGGGTTGATGGCATCATCATGCGGGTTATGGATATCATCTTGGCGTTTCCATCCTTGCTGATGGCGCTTGTGCTTGTTGCTATTCTTGGCCCAGGTCTTGTGAACGCGATGATCGCAATTGCAATTGTTTTGCAACCTCACTTTGCCCGACTTACCCGTGCAGCGGTAATGAGTGAAGCCAACCGCGAATATGTGACATCTGCAAAAGTTGCAGGTGCCGGGCATATGCGATTGATGTTCAGAACCATTTTGCCCAACTGTTTGGCACCCTTGATCGTTCAAGCGACCTTGTCGTTTTCAGCGGCGATTTTGGATGCGGCGGCCCTTGGCTTCTTGGGCATGGGCGCCCAACCACCGACCCCTGAATGGGGCACAATGCTTGCAGAAGCACGCGAGTTCGTGTTGCGAGCTTGGTGGGTGGTTACATTCCCAGGGATTGCGATTCTTGTCACCGTTTTGGCGATCAACTTGGTCGGCGACGGCCTGCGCGATGCGCTTGATCCAAAACTCAAGCGGAGCTAATGGCCATGGAAAATTCAAAACCAAACGTATTAGAGATTAAAAATCTAACCGTGACCTTTGATACCGCTGACGGCCCGTTTAAGGCGGTTGATGGGGTAAACTTTAAGGTCAACCAAAACGACATTCTCGCCATCGTGGGCGAGAGTGGATCGGGTAAGTCTGTGGCCATGCTTGCTGTGATGGGCCTATTGCCCAATACCGCAACGATTACCGCAGACAAGATGGAATTTGAAGGCACAGATATTCAAAATCTGAGCGAAGGCGAACGTCGTAAGTTGATCGGTAAAGACATTTCGATGATCTTCCAGGAACCAGTGGCAAGCCTTAACCCGTGCTTTACGGTTGGTTTTCAGATCAATGAAATGCTCAATGCGCACACTGATCTGAATTCAAATGAACGCAAAGAGCGGGCAATTGAATTGTTCGAACTTGTTGGCATTCCCGAACCGGACAAAAAGCTTAAAAGCTATCCGCATCAATTGTCTGGCGGTCAATGCCAGCGGGTGATGATCGCCATGGCGATTTCGTGCAATCCAACGCTATTGATTGCTGATGAGCCGACCACGGCGCTTGACGTGACCATTCAAAAGCAGATCCTTGATTTGCTGTTGGATATTCAAAAGAAAAACAATATGGCGCTGATCATGATCACCCACGATATGGGTGTTGTGGCCGAAACGGCTCAACGTGTTGTGGTGCAATATAAAGGGCGTCAGATGGAAGAGGCTGGCGTGCTCGAATTGTTCGAAAACCCACAAAACCCCTATACCAAGGCTTTGCTGTCTGCTCTGCCAGAACGTGCAGAAGGCGATCGATTGCCAACCGTTTCGGACTTTGGCGACAACTTTGCCGATGAAGGAGCCGCATCATGAGTAATGTGATCCTAAAAGCACAAAACATCTATCGCGATTATGTCACCCAAGGCGGCATGTTCAAAAAAGGTGATGTGGTGCATGCTCTTAAGGGCATCAGTTTTGATGTCATCGAAGGCGAAACGCTTGCGGTTGTGGGCGAAAGTGGGTGCGGTAAATCAACTTTGGCCCGCATTCTAACCTTAATTGATGCACAAACGGCTGGCGATCTTGAGATCGAAGGCCAAGACATCAACATCAATGTGCAAAAGCCAACCGCTGAAATGCGCCAACGTGTTCAGATCGTTTTTCAAAACCCATATGGCTCGCTCAATCCCCGCCAAAAAGTTGGCGATGTGTTGGAAGAGCCGTTGGTGATCAACACCAACATGCCAGCGGATGAACGCCGTAAACTGGCGATGGAAATGCTTGAAAAAGTAGGACTAGAGCCTGTGCATTATGGGCGCTATCCGCACATGTTCTCAGGCGGTCAACGTCAGCGGATCGCGATTGCGCGGGCGTTGATGTTGCGGCCAAAGATCTTGGTTTTGGATGAACCTGTTTCAGCGCTTGATTTATCTGTGCAGGCGCAGATTTTGAACTTGCTCGCGGATTTGCAAGACGAGTTCAATCTTTCCTACATCTTCATCTCGCACGATCTGTCGGTGGTCAAATATATCGCGGACCGGGTGATGGTGATGTATTTTGGTGAAATCGTTGAGCAAAATACGCGGGAGGAAATTTTCTCTAACCCGCAGCATGATTATACCAAAACATTGTTGGCTGCGACGCCACGAGCAACCGTTGCCTCAATCAAGAAACGTTTGGGCGTGAACTAGTTTCAAGCTTTGAGTTGAGTTTAGGAAGGCGGGGACATTGTTCTCCGCCTTTTTTATTGGACCATCAACATTACGCTGAAAAGCCTAGTTTTATGCGGCTTTTGACCGACCAGATGACGCGCCAGCACTGAAAAAATCAGCCAATTCAGTGAGCTTTTGAATGTCCTCGACAAACTGATCTGTTGATTGGCTGGTTTGTTCTGCCAATGCGGCGTTATTCTGCGTCATCTCATTAATGGTCCCAAGGGAACCCATGATGTCAAGCAAGGTCGTCGCTTGCTCGTCAGAGCTTTGCGTTATGCCTTCAATGCTTTTGTGCAATAAATCGGTTTGCCCGATCATATCACCAAGCTCATCGCCTAAATCATTTACCATCTGCACACTTGATTGGATTTCAGCGATGGCTTGTTCCACTTGTCGTTGAATGTCCTTGGCCGCTTCACCTGAACGAATGGCAAGGCCGCGCACCTCTCCGGCAACAACTGCGAACCCACGCCCTGCTTCACCTGCTCGAGCGGCTTCCACTGAGGCGTTAAGCGCCAAAAGATCGGTCTGGAAGGCCATTTCGCCAACCTGATCGGTAACGGACGCCATTTTTTGCGAATGGTCGCGTAGCGCATCCATTTGAGCGATTGTGTTTTTAAGGATCTTCTGACTTTTCTCAGCAGACTTCGCCGTTTGTGTTGAAATACCAAGCGAGTCTTGGGCCGTATCGCGGTTTGAAGCCGCAGCCGTTGAAACACCCGAAGTGGCGTCGGTGGTTGTTTTTACCGTTTGCGCTTCACGCTCGGCTTGCTGGGATAGCTCGCTGGCTGTTTGGTTGAACTGAGCGAACGCGGCATCCATATTGCCGATGCTGACTTTTAGCGTCGATACGACGTTTGAAATCGAATTCGCACTGGAATTGAGCGCCTTTGCGATTTCGCCAAAACGACCCGGTCGATCATCGTCAACGCGCACCGTTAAATCACCGCTCGCCATGCTGGAAACCATGTGGTGGATTTCATCCAACACGGATTGCAAATTGTCACCGAGTTCAGTGACAGCACCACATACCTCATTTGAGAACCTGAGGTCTTGTACTGGACGAAGATCAATTGAGAATTCGCCTGCACCAAATTTTTCGAACTGCCGGCGCAAGTCTGCAATAAACTGCGCTGTCGCTTGCGCCTCATGCTCAAGTTTTTGCTTGCTGGTGAGGTCGAGTTTTTCCTGCTCGGATTGCAGCTCCAATCGCTCTTTGGCGTTCTCGCGGAACACCAACAGTGATTTCGTAATCGCGCCGATTTCAGTTTTCGGATGATAATTGGGCAATTCAATATCCAAATCCCCTTCCGCCAAACGATCCGTTTGTTTGGTGATGTGCGA
Organism: Maritalea sp.; assembly: GCF_051251695.1. Lineage (NCBI taxonomy): Bacteria > Pseudomonadati > Pseudomonadota > Alphaproteobacteria > Hyphomicrobiales > Devosiaceae > Maritalea > Maritalea sp. The sequence continues at coordinate 74,572 of NZ_JBPOEU010000011.1, forward strand.
TAGGGGCCGCACGATGGAAACAATAATGGATATGCCCATTATTAGGATGGTTGCAGAAAATCCAGCAACCCCGGCCAACATAATCGTTTGGGCTAGAGACGCTTCGTCTGCGGCGCCCAAAGATGCAGTGTGGGCGGCCTCTTGAGACTGCGCGGCAAGGCCGGCGATTTGTGTGCGTTGGCGTTCTGAATTATCGACCAAGCTTTGGACGGCCACGTCCAATTCTTGTTTTTTGCTCCACCACGCGCTCATTTCGACAACATAAGCAGCGAACTCCGTTTCAATTTCAGACCAGAAATCTGGATCAAGGTCAGCTTCGTTTCCTACGGATTTGAACTGGCTGACCAATTGACTAAAGGACGTCCAATTGTCGTCAATCGGCAGTCCTGTCAGATTGGCTTCCGCGCGACGTACATTGTTGAAAACAGCATTTAGGTTGGCGATTTCAACCGTTTCGTCGAACTCGAATTCTTCTAGTATTCGTGTGCTTAAACGACCTGCGACATTGGAAATGCGCACCGCAAGATTGTCGATGGTGTCGATGCCTTCGCCTTCTGTATATTGCACGGCATACTCTGTCACCAACCCCAGGTCCGACTGAATTGCACTTACGTCCTGCAACAGTTCAAGCTGCACGGATAACCCCTTGAGGGCCGTCGCAATAGCGTCTGGATCAGCAAGCTCTTGCGCTTGAATAGCAAGCAGTGACGCTTCTGTTTGGGCAAATGCGGCTTGAAGCGTTGCGAGCGCTTCAGGGCTTCGTGTGCGCAAAAAGCTTTCGCGCAAATAGTCAAAGTTTTTATATTCCACCAGCGAGTTGCTGTAGCTTTGTGCCAGCGCGCTTAGTTCTTTTTCGACTGAAAGGGCGTTTTGCGCCCGATTTAGACCACCAACATAAGTTGTGGCGATCAGCGCTAATCCCACGGCGATTAAGCCAATGAAGAAGATCAGTTTGTTCCGAATTGTGAACAATCGCGATAGCTGGAAGAACATGAATTTGAACCAAACATGAAAATGACAGTGCCATCAGCATCCTCCGACATGGTTTAAAACATATTAATTTCCGCATATTTGGTAAACTATATGTATCACTTTGTTGAACATTGAATTGATTTCCCATCTATGTGGATTTGCTGCTACCAAACAGGTTCCCATCATTTCCAGCCCATGAATTGGATGAATTTTTGCCTGCTCACGATATGCCGATTTTCGGGAACCAGTATGCTCAATTGCCCGAGCGATTTTACACCAAGCAGCCTGCCACGCCGGTTTCGAGTCCCAATTGGATTGCGTTCAACCAGAACTTAGCGACAGAATTGCAACTGGATTGTGATGTTCTGTCCGGTGAAAAGGGTTTGGAGATTCTCTCCGGGAACATGGTTGCACACGACACCACGCCCTTAGCGATGGCCTATTCAGGCCACCAGTTCGGTAACTGGAACCCACAAATGGGCGATGGACGAGCATTGTTGCTGGGTGATGTTCAGAACAAAGTGGGCCAGCATTTTGATGTGCAGTTGAAAGGCTCTGGCCCCACGGCCTATTCGCGCAATGGCGACGGACGGGCAGCTCTAGGGCCTGTTCTTCGAGAATATGTTCTTTCAGAAGCCATGCATGCACTTGGGGTGCCAACTACGCGGGCATTGGCTGCGGTGACAACCGGGGAAATTGTGCGCAGAGAAAAACCGCTGCCCGGTGCGATCATTACGCGGGTCGCCAAGAGTTTTGTGCGCGTTGGTACGTTTCAATTTTTTGTTGCACGCGACGACAAAGAAGGGCTGGAAAAACTAGCTGACTTTTCCATTGAGCGGCATGCCCCGGACATCAATGGTCCCGATAAGTATGTCAAATTTCTTGATCGAGTGGTTTCATCGCAAGCAGAACTCATCGCTAAATGGCAATTGCTGGGGTTCATTCATGGGGTCATGAACACAGACAATATGTCGGTTGCAGGCGAAACGATCGACTATGGACCCTGCGCTTTTATGGACGAATATGACCCGGCGACGGTTTTTAGCTCCATCGACCAGTTCGCTCGTTATGCTTACCAAAATCAGCCACGCATTGCTCGATGGAACCTTGGTGTTTTAGCTCAATCCATGTTGCCTATATTGAATGAGGACGAGGAAAAGGCCCTAGAAATCGCCCAAGCGAGCATTGATCAATTTGCCCCCCAATTCGATGCGGCTTTCCGCACTGGTATGCTATCCAAGATCGGCATCAAAACCGAACAGGACAGTGACTTCGAACTGGCCGTTGAGTTGCTCAATGTTATGAAAGAAGCGCGAGCTGATTACACCAACACATTCCGCGCGCTCTCAAGACTTAACTTGAAAAACCCCGAAATTGGAGCTGCTCAATTACCGCTCACTGAATGGATCAATAACTGGCTTCGACACACCGATGGCGGGGATCGTGTTGACCAGGAATTGATGCGATCCGTAAACCCAGCTTTCATCCCGCGCAATCATCGCGTTCAGGCCGTGATTGATGCGGCGACGGAAGGTGACTTTACGCTGTTCGAGGAACTGATGAGTGTTTTAAAAACACCTTATCAAGATCAACCGGTTCACCACGCCTATAGCCTGCCACCAGAACCTGATGAACGCGTACATCAAACATTTTGTGGGACTTAATATGGATCAACTGCTCGTTCTATTTGTGGAGTAGGATACAGTTTTTAAAGGGATAGCCACGTGCGAACCATTAAAAACGATCCAGTAAAACTCAAGCGCTCCTTATCACTCCCCATGCTGGTTTTTTACGGTGTGGGCGTGACCGTTGGGGCAGGCATTTTTGCCCTTATCGGCGAGATTGTTGGCATCGCGGGTTCTCAAGCCCCATTGGCATTTCTTATCGCCGGCTTTATCGCGGCGGCAACAGGCCTCTCCTATGCCAAGTTGGCTTCCCTTTATCCACGCGCAGGCGGCGAAGCCGTTTTCGTAAAAGTCGGGCTTGGGCCACTTTTAGGGCGTTTGGTCGGTCTTGGCGTTGTTGCAACCGCTATCATATCAAGCGCCGTGGTTTCGCTTGCATTCGCGGGTTATTTTCAACAATTGGTCGATATTCCGACACCGCTTATCACCAGCGTTGTTGTCATCTCGCTTGCAGGTATCGCATGGCTTGGTGTGCGAGAGAGCGTGATATTTGCGGCGGTTATTACTGTATTGGAACTGGGCACGCTCGCTTATATTTGTTGGCTCGGCTTCCCCCATCTTGACGTAAACACTGTTTTCACGGTGAACCTCAATCTGTTTGCGCCCAACACCCAAGTCTTTGCGCTTACTTCTGCGGCGATGATCGCGTTTTTTGCCTTTATCGGCTTTGAAGATATCGAGAATATGGCAGAGGAAACAACAAATCCTCGCGCAACCGTTCCACGCGCCATTTTGATCACCCTATCGATAACGATCGTTATTTACATGTTGGTCGCGCTTGTTGCTGTCAACAGTGTGGACATTTCAAAACTAGCACAAAGCGACGCACCAATTGCTGACTTGTACAGTGCGTTGTCAGGCAGAGATGGCGATATCATCGCAGCGATTGCCACCACGGCGATGGTCAATGGCATATTGGTGCAAATCGTCATGGCGGCTCGCGTTTTGTACGGCATGGCGAATGAAAAGCTTGTGCCTCAACTGTTTGCACATCTTGACCCCAAGCGCCAAACCCCGAGCTTTTCCACCTGGTTTGTGGCAGCGATGACGATTGTTTTGGCGTTGAGCTTTCCGCTCGTCCATCTAGCAAGAGTGACAAGCGTGATCATACTTTGTGTTTTTGTGCTCGTTAATTTCTCACTCTGGCGCATTGGCGGCAGTAAAGAACACGCTGCAGAACTCAAAAATTGGAAATGGCTGGGTTTATTCGGCGCTATAATTTCTGCCGCCCTGTTGGTGAGCGAAGCTGTCAACTTCCTTTGACCTAAGAATATTTTACTGCACGCGCTCAAAGAGATATGCGAACGGCGATTTCGTATAGGCAATACCGCGACCTGACGCGATAAGTGTTTCGCGGGTGATGGTTTGGGGTTTCTTGGGAACCATATACAGATCAAGATTATCGCGGGAAACCTTGTATCCGTCCTTATTGGTCTCGACCACACCAGCAAACCTAAAACGCGGATCGAGCGCTGCGAGAGCAGCGTCGCCATGGCTTGAATTGACCAACAGGGTTCCCCCGATACGCAGGAAGTGTCCACACGCCTCAGATATGAACCCAGCATAAAGCGAAATCAGCAGATCAAAGTGTTGATCCGCCAATTCAAGATCATAATAGTCGCCGTGCTTGAATTGAAACTGCGCATCAGCACTGCCGCCATTCTCGGAAATGATCTGACGAACCCCATCAATATCGGCGAAGAATTTTGCCGCCCTTTTGTCCATATCCGCATAGGTCACATCATCAAAGACAAACGATGGCGCTACATCGACATAGCTCCCTGCATAAAGGACTTTCGTCGCGGGAATGACCTCACCAATGGCTTGAAACAGCCGTAGCCGATCGCCTTTATGCTGATCTTGCTTTTCCCAAAGTATTTGGGTTTTCGTCTGGCTCATACCATCACCTCCGGCAACGCGCCCCACCGCTCCATCGCCAATTCGTGCAGCATCATCTCCACGCAAAATCCACCTTCTGCAACTGCTGCAGCGATACCACTAAACCCAATACGGGCGTCGCCTACCACGTAAAGGCCGGGGATGTTGGTTGTCCCTGACGCACCTGCAAGCTCTTTCATGCCCCAATCGTTCTCCTCGGTTGGAATGACGCCGAGCTGCTCGGCAAAGTTGGTCGCGGGCGAAGAAAATTCCTCTACCACAAAGCCACTTTGGCGCACGACCTTGCGGCCACCTTCAAGTTCGACATGGGTCAATTTGCCGTCGGTCGAAATGAGCGCTTCTACCTTGCTCTCCTCAACGGGCACGCCTTTTGACACGAGCTCTGCCTTGGTATGATCATCCAACGCTTTACCGTTGGTGAACACCACAAGGTCTTTCGACCAAACCCGCATCATAGGCACGAAGTGCTGAACTACACTGTGCCCGAATATGGCCAGCGCTTCATCTTTATGTTCAAAGCCGTCACAAAATGGGCATGGATAAACGGACTTTCCATAAACAGCTTCAAGGCCCGGCAATTCCAACTCCGCCAGATTGTCCTTATGCCCGGTTGCGATCAACATCTTCTTCCCATGCAATATTCGACCATCCATCAACGTTGCGGAAAATCCTGAGGGTGTCCGCGCAACGTTGGTCACACGGTCTTTAACATAATCGACCGTCGTGTATTTTTTCAGCTGGTCTTTTGCGACAGTTAAAATCTCACTTGGATGAGCACCATCCCGCGTCAAGAAACCGTGTGAAGCGGTGGTGACAAAATTCCGAGGATCTTCAGCGTTGATGAAGGCTGTTTTCAGTCTGGTGCGCCCAGCCATTAAAGCTGCTGATTGGCCTGCAGGTCCGCCCCCGATAATGATAAGATCGAATTGAGTTTCGTTCATAGTAACCTCTGAATTATTGCTCGCTATGAAACTAATTTAGGCGAATTCACTTGTTTGCTTTAGAGCGTCGATTTGGGTATTATCGGCTGATCTTACGATGTATCGGAAATGTCCATTGTCCAACCCTTCTAAACCAGAACCAGCGCCACATCCGCTATGCTATGTGATCCATGAAACGGCGGCTGTAACAAACCCCGCGCCGGTAACCGTACACGCAGAGCATGGTTTGCTTTTTGCACTTGATGGCTGGTTTACCATGGAACAACGCTACGAGGCATTGTCATTGCCCGGCAGCGTCACCATTGTTCCCGCGGGCGTGCCGCATCGACCGCTTGCGGGGGAGAATCTTGATTATTGGTTGCTGGGGTTTTCGGCTGGCGGATTTGGATTTGATGAAACACAGGCTGTTATGCGTCCGTTTGCGGATGTTCGCTTAGGGGCGATGCCGGTTATTTCACTCTCCGAAGAGGCGCAAAAATCAATACAGGTTTGGTTTAGAACGCTTGCAAGTGAAACCGAACATCAAACAGCAGAAAGCACAGATGTGCAGCGCAGTTTGATCACGTTGATATTGGCGGAAACAGCAAGAGCCACTCCAGCAATGGGCGATGACGCAACCGGATCAAAGCTGGTCGCACAGGCGCTACGTTTCATCCAACAACATAGTTTTACGCCAATTTCTCTGACCGACGTTGCAGATGCTGTGGGGCGCACCGCCCCCCATGTCGCGGCGAGTGTAAAGAGTGAGACCGGATTTACCGTCGGCACTTGGATCGCATCTGCCCGCGTCGCAAAAGCCGCTCAGCTTTTACAGCACACGGACTTAGCCGTTGATCAAATCGCACCCCATGTTGGGTGGCAAGACACTACCCATTTCATTCGTCAGTTCCGCAAGATTTACAGCACCACACCAGCCGCTTGGCGGAAGAAGGTCAAATATCAAATCTGACCTTCCATTGGAGTTTGCCTATCGGGTCACGGTCTCGCGAAAGCCGTCTCTTGGTGTGAGAGTGACAATCTCTTAGTCCACAACAATCCTGTTTTAGTAGTTTGATCTAAGTCGCTTTTGTCATCAGTACTTTGCGCGGATCAAGATGGGCGGCGACGGACACATTGATTTTGAGTTTGCAGTAATAATACAGCAACGCAGAACGAATAATCTGGGACGTAGCGGTGCCAACCGCTGCGCCCAAAATGCCTAAATGAGGCACTAGGGATACGGACACCGCTATATTGATGATCAGCGAATAGGCGGCGATCAACACGTTGAGGCGTTCTCGACCGACCACGATCAACAGGTTCGATGCCTGCCCCACCACAGACTTTCCGATAAGACCAATGCCGATGGCCAGCATAATCACTTGCCCATAGGCAAACTCTTCGCCGAAAAGCGACAGCAAAAACGGCCCAGCGGCCAACGTGGCCAGCACTGCTGGAATGGTGAGCCAGAAAGTCCAAGTCGACGCCATGTGAACGCGGGTTTGAAGTTCAGTTTTATCGCCCTCTGCATTGGCCAGCGAGAATTCACGGGCGAACACCATCATAAAGGCGTAGTGAATGAAGCCGGCGATCGCCATGCATTTAAGGGCCGCGAAGTAGACCGACACATCCTCAGACGGCACCATGAAGCCCAGAATGACGATGTCTGACCAGTAAAGCAGCTCTTCAACGCCAGTGACCACGACCAAAGGCAGCGCGGCGTAAATCCAATATTTGCGCAAACGCTTACGGTGACTCAGGCTGGTTTTTGGCTTGATGCGTTTGACGTGGAGTTTGATGAATATGGCTTCAAGGCTGATTAGAAACAGGGTGACGCCAACGGTTGTTGCCAACGCAAGTTCCGCTGTCAATGCGATACCGTTCATGCTCATCACAAACAGACTAGCCATGACAATAATTGGCCTAATAATGAACCCGGGCACGATGGCCATCATGTACCAACCGATGCCGCGCGCCACGCCTTCAATGTAAAGTTCGAGCGCCAAAATGGGCAGGCCAACGGCGAGCACAATCGCAGAGCCGGTCATATTGTCGGCAAGCAAATCGCTGAAATAGTAAAGTGCAACGCCGCAAAGTAGCGCCGTGGTAAAACTTGTGACCAGCACAAATTTAAGACCGTTGCTCATGAAGCCATAGACGAGATCTTCGCGCATTCGGGTGGCATATTTGGGCAAAAAACGCACAGCACTTTCTGAAAAACCCATCACCGAGATATGGGTTAGGATGACTTGCCAGGTCCAAAAAGTGACGAACACACCGTAATTTTCAATACCCAGACTTTTGGCCAGATAGATTTGGAAAATATAGGCAAGTCCTGCCGCCAATATGCGCGTCGCAAGGGCTGACATCGCCTGAATTACGGCTTGGAGTTGACCGACCCGCGCGAGCAGAGATTGCAACTGAAGGCGTAGGGTTTTGATCAAATCCTTGCGCCTTAACTTTTTGAGATTTTGCGGCGAATGTTCAAAATTTTCAAACGCCATTCGCTCGGAAATGAGTTAAACAGCGTTTTTACTCTTGGGCGCAGAAGAATTTGCCAGACAACGCCGATCAAATAACCTTTTAAGGTTTTGACAAACACCCGACTTTGCAGCGGCAACTGATTATTGGACCAACTGTCTTTGTAACCTGCGGGCTCCGCCAACAAATCATATTTGTCCACGCCCGTTTCAATTGCCCATTTCAGTGCTTCTTCGATTTGAATTTTACCGACAGAATATTCGCTCATGCTCAATTCAAATGCGCCAATGTAAGAATAATAGTGGCCGTTTCGTAAAAACCCAACTTCGATGGCAACAGGATGGCCATCGACCTTCAACGCGCCAACAACTGCGCCCGAGCCGTTTTGACTATCGCCAAAAAGCGAGCTTACACATTGCTCAAGCCCGTCCATGTTTAGCTTCGCGTCATTGCGACCGCTTTGTTTTAACCAAGCCCGTTTCATCTGCAATGCCACCGCGACGAGCTCTGAATATTTGGGGTGGTCCGCAAAATAAGTGCGATACTCAACTTGCCCCAAACGAGCCAGTTTGTTCTTGCGTTTATTCCTGTTGCGGCGGGTCGATTTTGACGTGTTGGCCTGATATTGGGCAAAATCATCAAACTCAGCCAAATCAAAAATCGAAGCAACTTCATCGATCGGCGCTAGCCGACCTTTGCCTTGAACCAGACTTTGCAAAGGCGAGCCAACTGGTATTTTGGGCAGGCTCAGCAAATCATAGTCTGCCATCGTGCGGGCATCATCAACGAATTGCTCGACGTCCTTACGTCCCAAAATTTCTTTATCGACCAAGATATTTGAATATTCGGCATGGGGTGACGTCAGGGGCAAAAGTGCTTTGGTACCAAGCGACAGTTTATCAATCATCATGGGCCAAACCGCCTGCATTTCGCGGCCCTGCCATAGGGCGAAAATACACAATTGGGCGTTTGAATTCGCTCGGCCAACAGTACTCCACCAGCGGTAGCACCAGTCAAAAGTTTGAAAGAAGCAATGGTCGGTATTTGCCCGCAGTTCCAAATTTTGCCACTGCTCAGCCAACTCGGCAAAACGCTCTTCCTCGGTAATGCACTCGACCTGCATTGCCGACGTTCCATTAGACAAGGCGGAACCGCGTCTTGGATCAATTGATCCAGAAATTTCACTTTCGGACACTATATTTCGCACCAAACTCATAACAGGACCCAACCACACACAGTTGAACTTTCGCTCACTGCGTCCAAATGGGCAGCGAAAAGATGAGCCGCCCAATTTTCAAATTCACATATACAAATGCCTGATCGCCATCAAATTTGTGTTAAATTGCAGCTATTTGACAAAGCATGGTTACTAAATCCTTTCGCTCAAACTTACCCAAAAAAACCAAGGCAACTCTTACGCTGAGTGCTGGTCTGGGCCGTGCATAGCTAAGATATGTTGCTTCACTTGATGAGTAAAAGGAGTAATCGAAGCGCTATTTCAAGTTGAATTATCTAATTCATCTTAACCGTTCCAATTAACTACACATAAAGAATTGCAAGGCTCGAGCCATGGATTTGGTCGAGTTTAAGGCCCCAACATGCTATCAATACTTTGTTAACCTTTGGCATATTTGGGAATACTATTTTGCATCGCTTGATGAATACTATCATCGTTTTTGTTTTGACCTGCAGTGCCACAATGGCTGCTGATGCGGGCAAAATGCAGGACTTGCGGTCTGACTTTGCTATGGTCGCCTATGGCTATGCGATTGACCAAATTTGCGACATCACGCCCAATGATCAAAAAGTTTCTTTTTTAGCCGACTATATTGATGCGCGATGGTGGTTGTGGCGCGCCCGCACCGGTGTCGACAAAACGATTTCGAAAAAAATGGCCGAAAAGGCATGGAGTTTTACACAAGGTGGGCGCAAATGCGATGATAAATCGCAAGCCGAAATTGTCGCCGCACTGGCTATGCTCAAGGACTTTCCAACTAGAGCCGAAGCATTGTTTGGCACACCGTCGAAAAGCCTTTTGAACCCCAAACCCAACCAAAAACGCATCTTTGCGTCCTATCAATCTGCGCGATTGGGATGGATCATTGCTAAGAAATGCAACCCGGACATAGAAGTTCAGCAAAAGCTTTATCAAGATTTGATGGACACGCGAAAACTAATGCTGAGCGTTTTCCGTCCCAATCAAATGGCTGGACTGGAAAAGGCGACATCCGAAATGCATGTCTGGGGAACCATGGGGCAATGCACGGCCAAGCGGCTGGAATTTGCGGGAATGGCTGACGGGTTTTTGACCGAGTTGCGTGCAATCGCAAAAACTAAATTCGTTCAAGACCCTAAAACAAATGAAACTGAGCAGGCGACAAGCCTTACTGAAAACAATCAAAACTCATAAAAGCGTAGAGACCTATGATGAACTTTAAATTTTTGACATCAAAAGCAATAACGTCCGGTTTCGTCCTCTACTGGATGGTGTTTTGGCTATTTAATGGCTTGGACAAATTTCTGAACCGTTCGACGGTGGGCGGGATAACCTGGTTTGGCAAAGATCGCAGTTGGCAGTTTGGCGTCTATCTTGAAAATTTAGGATTACCGCTGGACTATGTGCCGTCAATTTTGACGTTTGCGGGGTTTTGGGAACTCGCAATCGCGGTTGTTTTTCTGTCGGCTTTGAACATTATGCTGATTGCGGGGAAACGTGAACAGGAAGCCTCAGATCGGCTATTCGTGATCGGCCTGTTTCTTTCCACCCTTACATTTGTTGCATTTTGCGCTTTTGACACCGTTGTGGGCGATCGCGCTGAATTGTTGGAGCATAGCACCTACATTGCGGTGATTGCCGTATCATTTATCGGCATGGCCGTCGAAAACATGATTGCACGACAAAAGGAACTCGACCACGCTCGCACCCCGATTGATAGCAATCAAAATGCTAGTCCATCAATTGCGCAGCCGGAAAGGTCAGAATATTTAACAAATTCGGCCCATACTCCCGCGGAATAAAGACGTGCGCCGAAAACTCGGCGTCGTCTAGCAATGTTTGGACTCCGCCGTGATCATAAGACCCAATTTGGACAATATCGGTACGTACAGCGATAGCCGGGATAATAATTTAAACCTATTGCGCTTCATAGCCGCGTTCGCTGTGGTGGCTAGCCACACTGCGATTGTTGTAGGTGGTGACGACGCTATTGAACCGTTGATGGTTGAGACGGGGTACACACTCGGGCATCTCGCGGTAAACGTGTTTTTCGTGATCAGCGGGTTTCTAATCGCCCAGAGCCTTTCGCGTTCGCGCGATATGATTTCATATTTCTCCGCCCGGTTCTTGCGTCTCGTTCCAGGGCTTTTTGTCGCTTCACTGGTTACGGCCTTTGTGGTTGGCCCCCTTTTTACGGATCAGGGATTGCTTGGCTATTTCTCGCATCTAAGCACATGGCTTTATGTCCCACTGACCAGCTCGATGTTGATCGATAACGGTCATTTGCCCGGTGTTTTCGCAACCGCGCCAGTCCCTTTTGAACTGAACGTACCCTTATGGACACTGCGGTGGGAAGCGCTCGCCTATATTGGGTTGGCAATTTTGGGCGCATTAGGTCTTATGGCCACAAAGCGACGTTTTGCCATCACGTTATTGGCGTTTGCTGGATTGTATTTTGCCGTGACCATTATGACGGGTTTGCGTGAAACCATTGCGCCAGTCGACCATATTATGCGGTTTGGACTTTGCTTTTTAGTTGGCTCCGGCGCCTTCATTTTCCGAGATAAAATTCCTGTCACGCTGATTTTGGTTGTGCCCCTATGCCTGTTGCCTATCTTATTGAGGGACACAGCATTTTATCAATTCGCGCTTATTCTAGCGATCGGGTACACAATTTTTTGGCTGGCTTATGTGCCCGCAGGGCCAATTCGCCAATTCAACAAAATTGGCGATTTCTCTTATGGCATCTATATTTATGGGTTCTTGATCAAACAAATGATCATTGTCATTATGCCCGGACTGGACGCAATTAAGCTGATGGCAATTGCCGCACCAATAATCTTACTGGCCGCCGCTGCGTCGTACTATTTTGTCGAACTTCCTGCCCTACAAAAACGCAAGCAACTGGCGGCAAAGGTGCGTGGATTGTTTAAAAGTTCAAAAGACAAAGCAATCAACACTACCTCAAAATAGCAAACAGCTGCGCGGTGACGCGACACTCGTGACACATTGTGTCCGAGAAAAACTTTCTGATCAATAAGAGAAATTGGTGGAGCCAGACGGGATCGAACCGACGACCTCTTCGCTGCCAGCGAAGCGCTCTCCCAGCTGAGCTATGGCCCCAAAAGGGTAGTTGCGAGGTCAAATCACCTTCGCAACTGGTGGCGCAAATTAGTCACAACATTTGTTTGTTGCAAGTGGGAATTTGCGCCCCAGCAAAATTTCTTAGTCTTCGTCTTTTTTTACAGGAACATCGAAGCCGATTTCGTCGTCATCGTCGTCCGTTTCCAAAAACGTATTGTCGTCAGCCGCTGTAATTGGCTCGTCGTCATCATCTAGATCAACATCTGGAAGATTTTCAATCACATCGTCTTCATCGTCGTCGTCATCATCATCGTCTACGTCGTCCAACGAGATAACTTCAGCACCGGCAACAACTGAGGTTGTGTCTGCAACAGTTTCTTCCGGCTTTTTCTCTTCAACGACAACAGCTGCGACTTCTTCTTTCACAACTGGCGCTTCAACAACCGCAAGTTGGAATTCAGCGCCACAACTTGGGCAAAGAATAGGGTCTCTGCCTAAGTCGTAAAATTTGGTTGCACAGCTTTGACACTGGCGTTTGGTTCCGCGATCTGCTTTGGCCACTATTTTACCTCGTCAAAAACTATAAGATGTTGGCTGGTTGGGTTACGTACTCGAACCACTTCTGTCAAATGCAAAATTGCAAAAAACGCGATTGAAGCTTTTCTGGCCATTGTCGAACCCATATTTTGCGTGTTAGATGCGCAAGCGCAACATCAAAAACTCAAAAGAACAAATTTTACATGTCTAATCATTCTTCTGGCCCCACCCCATTGGCATCAATGCGGTCGTTAGGGCTTAAGGGCTCTATTGCCATGCCCGGCGATAAGTCAATCTCTCACCGCGCCCTGATGTTTGGCGCTATGGCGACGGGAGAAACTGTCATTTCTGGCCTTCTTGAAGGCGAAGATGTTCTCGCAACAGGTCGCGCAATGACCCAACTTGGCGCAAAAGTGGAAAAGCGTGGGCTTTATTGGCACGTTGAAGGTGTCGGTGTTGGTGGATTTACAGAACCTAGCGAACCGCTCGATTTCGGCAATGCGGGAACTGGTGTTCGTCTCGCGATGGGACTTGTGGGCACATATAACTTTGTTTCCCGCTATGTCGGCGACGCTTCATTGTCTTCGCGACCAATGAACCGCGTGCTCGACCCTTTGCGCACCATTGGCGTTGAGGTGCTCGAGCATCAAGATGGCAAACTGCCAATCGCGCTTCGCGGTCCATCAAAGCCTGTGCCGATTACTTATCACACGCCAGTTGCGTCGGCCCAAGTGAAGTCCTGCATCATGCTGGCCGGGTTGATCATTCCGGGTGTCACCACTGTGATTGAAGATGTGTTCACCCGCGACCATACAGAAAAAATGCTCGCCGGTTTTGGCGCTGATGTTGACGTAACAACTGCGCCAAACGGACAACGCACCATTAAGGTTGGCGGCCTGCCGAACCTTTTGGGGCAAGAGGTGCAAGTGCCGGGTGATCCTAGCTCCGCGGGTTTCCCGATGGTGGCGGCGCTGATTGTGTCAGGCTCTGACATTACAATTGAAAACGTGTTGATGAACCCCACCCGCACCGGATTGCTGATTACCTTGCAAGAAATGGGCGGTGACATTGAGGTGTTGAACGAACGTGTTTCAGGCGGCGAAGATATTGCCGACATTCGCGTTCGGTCTTCTGAGCTTAAGGGCGTCACTGTGCCGCCTGAACGTGCCGCATCTATGATTGATGAATATCCCGTGCTTGCGGTCGCAGCGGCCTTTGCTGAGGGTGCAACTCACATGCCGGGCATTGAAGAGCTTCGGGTGAAAGAAAGTGATCGCTTAAGCGCCGTTGCTGACGGGTTACGCGCCAACAATGTCGAGTGTATTGAGGGCGAAGATTTTCTAACTGTTGAAGGCGGCGCGGGTAAAGTTACAGGTGGCGGGCACGTTAAAACGCATATGGATCATCGTATTGCCATGTGCTTTTTGATCATGGGCTTGGCCTCTCAAAAAGATGTAACTGTCGACGATGGCAATATCATTGCGACAAGCTTCCCTACATTCACACCGGAGATGACCCGTTTGGGTGCTGAATTTTCACGCCCCAACCAATAAGCCAAACCAATGGGAAGACAAAATGCTAATAGCCGTTGATGGACCTGCCGCTTCTGGAAAAGGCACAATTGCCAAGCGGTTGGCCGCCCATTTCGGCTTGGCGCATTTGGATACGGGCCTTTTGTATCGCGCTGTTGGCTTAGCCACCATTGATGATTGGGAACGCGAAGATTTTGAGGCACGCGCCATAGATGCAGCGATGAACTTGGACACCACAAATTTGGATGAAGAGGTTTTATCGACCGCTGAGGTCGGGCTCGCCGCATCTAAAGTGGCGCGTATTCCTGAGGTACGCAAAGCTCTAAACCGCGCCCAACGCATCTTTATGGATACCCCTGAAGGGGCCATATTGGACGGACGTGATATCGGCTCGCGAATTTGCCCCCATGCAGACGTGAAACTCTTCGTCACGGCGCAAGCCTCAACCCGCGCGCGCCGGCGCACTGACCAGCTTTTAGCGCGCAATTTGGATGTGACTTACAAGGACATTCTTGCCCAGATTAAAAAGCGGGATAAGGATGACACGGAGAACCCGGCTGGTGCGTTCTTTCAAGCGCCAGATGCCCACTTGCTAGACACGTCAGAATTGGGTATAGAAGCAGCATTCTTAGCGGCTCTTGATATTGTTGAGCGCGTTATGGCAAAAAAGATCAGCGACGAAACTCGCTAAATCCAGTCTTTTAGCTCTGAACGCCGGTGACTGCCAAGACATGAGATATTGGCTCAACTGCTTAGGATAAATCGTAGCATTAAATGCGAAGTGCGGGCCCTTACGTGCCGGATTTGTTGGTTTCAACATTTCAGGGCGATGGCAGTTCAAGTTTAATGCTTTTTTGAACCACTAAACAAAAAACGGCACACGATCGGAGTACGCATGACAGACACTGCTGTCGTAATGGAAGATTTCGAAGCTCTATTGTTCGAAAGCTTTGAAGTAAACGAGCCTGCAGAAGGCCACGTTGTTAAAGGCAAGATTGTTGCGATTGAAAAAGATCTCGCAGTAATCGATGTAGGCCTTAAAACCGAAGGCCGCGTGCCTTTGAAAGAATTTGGCGCAGCTGGCCGTGATGGCACGCTTGAAGTCGGTTCTGACGTAGAAGTTTATGTTGATCGCGTTGAAAACGCGATGGGTGAAGCTGTTCTTTCACGCGAGAAAGCTCGTCGTGAAGAAAGCTGGGTTCGTCTTGAAGAGTTGTTCGAAAAGAACACGCGCGTTGACGGCATCATCTTTAACCAAGTTAAAGGTGGTTTCACTGTTGATCTTGATGGCGCGACTGCCTTCTTGCCTCGTTCGCAAGTTGATATTCGCCCAATCCGCGACATCGCGCCTTTGATGAACATCTCACAGCCTTTCCAAATCCTGAAAATGGACAAGCGTCGTGGAAACATCGTTGTTTCTCGTCGTGCTGTATTGGAAGAAAGCCGTGCAGAGCAACGTTCTGAAATCGTTGGTAAGCTTGAAGAGGGCCAAGTTGTTGATGGTGTTGTTAAAAACATCACTGACTACGGTGCCTTTGTTGACCTTGGTGGCATTGACGGCCTATTGCACGTCACTGACATCGCATGGCGTCGTGTGAACCATCCTTCAGAAGTTCTTACAATTGGTGAGACCATCAAGGTTCAAATCATCCGCGTGAATATGGAAACACACCGTATTTCACTTGGCATGAAGCAGCTTGAAGCTGATCCTTGGGAAACAATTGGCGAGAAGTATCCTCTTGATAGCCGCTTTACAGGCCGTATCACAAACATCACAGATTACGGTGCGTTTGTTGAACTTGAGCCAGGTATTGAAGGCTTGATCCACGTTTCAGAAATGAGCTGGACCAAGAAGAACGTACACCCAGGTAAAATCGTTTCTACTTCGCAAGAAGTTGAAGTTAAGGTTCTTGAAGTTGATCCAGAGAAACGTCGTATTTCTCTTGGTCTTAAGCAGTGCCTAGACAATCCTTGGGAAGCGTTTGCAGCTAAGTACCCACAAGGTACTGAAGTTGAAGGCGAAGTTAAGAACAAAACTGAATTTGGTTTGTTCATTGGCCTTGAAGACGATGTTGATGGCATGGTTCACTTGTCTGATCTTGATTGGAACCGTCAGGGCGAAGAAGCCTTGGAAGATTACAATCGTGGCGACATGGTGAAAGCTGTTGTTCTGGATGTTGATATCGATAAAGAACGTGTTTCTTTGGGCATCAAGCAACTTTCAAACGACCCATTCACCGAAGCGACAGACGGTATGCGCAAAGGCTCAATCGTAACTTGTGCAGTAACACAAGTGAACGATGGTGGCATTGAAGTGCAAATTGCTGATGGCGATCAAATCGCGTTCATCCGCCGTTCTGACCTTAGCCGTGACCGTTCTGAGCAACGCCCTGAGCGTTTCGCAGTTGGTGACAAAGTGGACGCTCGTGTGATCCAGTTCGATAAGAAAACACGTCGCATCACATTGTCTATCAAAGCCCTTGAAATTGCAGAAGAAAAAGAAGCTGTGGCCCAGTATGGTTCAACAGATTCTGGCGCTTCACTTGGCGATATTCTTGGTGCAGCGATGCAGCAAAACAAACCAGAAGACGAATAAGCTTTAACGCTTAAACGTTTTTGAATTTAGCCCGGCGCGTCAATTTGATGCGCCGGGTTTTTTATTGAATTAAGTGAAACAATTCAAAACCCTCGCTTTGTTTCTCTCAAACGCAACGGCTTCATTCTGCCAATGGCTCAGGTGCCCATCTTGTTTGAGTTTTGCTGTGATTTCGCCGCCAAAAATGTTTAGCATATTCTCTTCACTGCCCAGTCCTTCAAGCACCGTTTGAACCATTTCCAACAGCTCAGCGATGTCGATATCTCCATATGCGTCACAAATCACGCGAAGGCGCGGGCAGTTGTTTCCCAGCTCAATTTCTGTCGCTTCCTGCAAGTCCCTTGCAGTAAATGAAAGTGGCACCATCCAATAGGCAAAATAGGCAACGTCGCGAATACGTGGCCCGGGACCGCAGACATCAAAATCAATGATGCCGGAAAATCCTTGCTCGCCAATGATTAGATTATACGGTGCAAAATCGTTATGGCAGACAACGTCGTGGCAGTCCTTATCAGGAAAAGCGTAGGCCCAATTGTGCTCGGAGAATGGGAAATGCGCGGTAAGATCATGCATTTCTCGCATCGCAATTGTGCATTTTTTCAGAAACCCCAACGGGATAGGAGCCTTTTCATCCATCGCTGTACGTCCTTGAATGTAGGACAGCATTTCGCGCCCCTCCTCATCACGTCCCAAAAAGCGTGGGGAATATTCAAAACCCTTGTTTTGCAGATAAAGCAACAGCGCTTCGATGGCCCGGCTACCACGCATAGGTTGGCGATAGACCACATTCCCCTTACGAAAAACGACGTTTGTATTGCCCCCAGCTAAGATTTCGATCTGCTCGCCAGCTTTATTCAAGCTCGTTCTCCTTAAACAAGGGTCAAAACGCCACAAGACCTTGCGAAATAGATGACTTGCATTGTTCCGGCCAAAACAATAAATATTCTGAGTTCTTGCGATTTTGCAACTTAACAATACTTGCCAAACTTGGAGCGCTTCTACGTGAGCAATATCCCCAATTCCGAACAGGTCGAAAACGTAATGGCACAACGCGAGCTACGTCGCTCACGCCGCAAATGGCGGATTTTGGCCTTTATCGCTGTCGGTATTGCGGTTATTGCCATTTTGGGTAAGGCGCTTGGTGGGTTTTCCGAACCGATCAAACAAGCTCATATTGCGCGGATTGTGATTGATGGCACTATTTCCTCCAGCCCGCTGCGCCGTGCTATTTTGAATGATCTTGCAGACGACGAGAACATTACCGCCGTTATTGTGCAGATCAATAGCCCAGGCGGTACCACCGCAGGCGGAGAAGAGCTTTATGAAGGGCTTTCTAAATTGCGAGCGAGCAAGCCTGTTGTTTCCGTAATTAATGAATTGGGCGCTTCTGCCGCCTATATGACGGCTGTTGGGTCAGATCGTATTTATGCGCGTCGTCTTTCAATTGTCGGGTCAATTGGCGTGTTGGTGATGCATTTGGATGCATCCAAGCTGTTTGAAACCATTGGCTTGGATTATGACAAAGTTTCAACCGGTCCCTTAAAGGCTGAGCCGGACATTGATGAGCCGATGGCCCCCAATGTGCGCGCGAGCTATCAAAGCTTGGTTGATAATTCCTACGAATGGTTTGTCGATATCGTTGCCGAACGGCGCGAAATGAACCGTGACCATGTGCTGCGTTTGGCCGATGGGCGCGTACTCACTGGACGCCAGGCGCTGAACGAAAAGCTGATTGATGCGATTGGCGGAGAACTTGAAGCGCTTGATTGGCTTGCAACAAGGCACGAAATAATTGACCAATCTGTTGCAACATATTACCCGTTGCCCGAAAATCAGTGGGACCGTGTGCAAGACCTTATCGGCACGACTGCACAAGAATTGATTGGTTCTAGCCTAAAAAGCGTAACAGCGCTTGACGGTCTTGTGTCTGTTTGGCAACCTACAAAATAGCTAATTCCTGTGGGCTAACAGTGAATTAGTGGTATTTTGGGAGGCACTAGTGATTAAATCGGAACTTATTCAGAAACTTGCTGATGAGAATCCTCACCTGTTTCAGCGCGACGTTGAAAATATTGTAAATACAATAATCGACGAAATTGGCGATGCGCTCGCTGACGGTGGAAGAGCTGAATTGCGCGGCTTCGGCGCGTTTTCTGTAAAAAACCGACCAGCCCGCGTTGGCCGAAATCCACGCACCGGCGAAAAGGTTGAAGTTGAAGAAAAATTTGTACCGCAATTTAAAGCCGGTAAAGAAATTCGGGAACGACTGAACAAATAGTTCTGCCGACCTTGCTTCCCCCAAATGGGGATGGCAACAATTTGGGAAATGATGATGATCAAACGCGTGGTGATGTGGTTTGTACTGGTGCCGTTTGGCGTGCTTATGGCGGTATTCGCCCTTGCAAATCGGCACACTGTTCAAATCGGCATTGATCCCATTTCCCCGCTTACCCCCTTTTGGGGACCAGTTGAATTGCCGCTATTCGTGGTGATTTACATTTGCTTGATTTTGGGTGTTTTGCTTGGGGGAATTGGTGGCTGGTTCAGCCAAGGCAAGCACCGTAAAGGTGAGCGCAAGCTGCAACGCGATCTCAACAAAATTCAAAAGGAAGTGGAAGCTGAAAAGCGCCCTCTTCAACAAGATGATCCATTGGCGCTTTTAGAAACCAACCGCAGCTAGCCAATACGCCACCTTCTTTATTACAATGGTCAAACCACGGTGATGGACTGTGAAGACCAACACGTCCCAGATAAGGCCGAACAAATGCAGATGTCGATAAAGATTTGCGGCGTAAAGTCCAATGTGATCGTGGATGCTGCGGTTAATGCAGGTGCCGATTTTATCGGCTTTAATCATTTCCCCAAAAGCCCACGATATGTGGAATTGGAGGAAATTGGCGCACTAATTGAATATACGGGCAGTCGCTCGCAATCTGTGGTGTTGCTGGTCAACCCAGACGATGATTTGGTCGCCGCCGTTGACGCTGTGCGCCCGCATTACATCCAGTTGCATGGCAGCGAGACAGTTGAACGTGTCGCCCACATAAAATCCATGTGCCGTGCCCGTTTGATCAAAGCGTTGCCCGTTGCAGAACTGGCCGACTTGAAACCAATTTCTGGATATTTGCCCCATGTTGATATGGTTTTGTTGGATGCAAAACCGCCAAAGAATGCGGAACTACCCGGCGGCAATGGCGAAGTTTTTGACTGGTCAATCCTCAAATCACTTGACCCCACGGTCCCCTTCATGCTTTCCGGTGGCCTAAATATTGATAATGTGGCTGAAGCCGTCAGCACCGTTCACCCCCCAAGCATCGATGTTGCATCTGGTGTTGAACGCGTTCGCGGCGAAAAAGATGCGGAACTGATCCGCAAGTTCATTTCGCGTGCAACGATTGCCAGCGTCTAGCCCAGTTCAAGGAGTAACAAAATGTCTCAGGTAAATAGTTTGCGCATGGGGCCGGACGAAAACGGCCGGTTTGGCCATTTTGGCGGACGATTTGTCGCTGAAACCCTTATGCCGCTGATCCTTGAATTGGACGAAGCTTATAAGGCTGCAAAAGCTGACCCAAGTTTCAAAGAAGAGTTCGACTATTTGCTCAAGCACTATGTTGGGCGTCCTTCGCCGCTTTATTATGCTGAGCGCATGAGTGAGCATTTGGGCGGCGCTAAAATCTATTTCAAGCGCGATGAATTGAACCATACCGGTTCCCATAAAATCAATAATTGCATCGGCCAAATCTTGCTTGCTAAGCGCATGGGCAAGCCACGCATTATCGCAGAAACCGGCGCAGGTCAGCACGGCGTGGCAACGGCTACTGTTTGCGCACGCTTTGGATTTCCATGCACGGTTTATATGGGCGCAAAGGACGTTGAACGTCAGGCGCCAAACGTTTTCCGGATGAAGCTTTTGGGTGCTGAGATCATTCCGGTAACCGCCGGTAAAGGCACGCTGAAAGACTCGATGAACGAAGCCTTACGCGATTGGGTAACCAATGTTGAAGACACTTATTATTTGATCGGCACTGCAGCTGGCCCGCATCCCTACCCTGAAATGGTGAGGGATTTCCAATCGATCATTGGAACTGAAACCAAAGAGCAAATGATGGAAGCCGAAGGCCGCCTGCCGGACATGCTGGTGGCTGCGGTTGGCGGTGGATCAAACGCCATCGGCCTGTTCCATCCGTTCCTTGATGACCGCGACGTCAATATTGTTGGCGTGGAAGCTGGCGGCAAGGGCCTGGATACAGACGAGCATTGCGCATCGCTTACTGCCGGCAAGCCCGGCGTTTTACACGGCAACCGCACCTATTTGCTGCAAAACTATGATGGTCAAATTGATGAAGGCGCGTCGATTTCAGCTGGGCTGGATTATCCTGGTATTGGGCCGGAACATTCGTTCCTTAAAGATAGTGGCCGAGTAGAATATGTGCCGATCAATGACGACGAAGCGTTGGAGGCATTTCAATTGCTGACCCGTCTTGAAGGCATTATTCCAGCGCTTGAACCAAGCCATGCTTTGGCTGAGGTGATTAAACGCGCACCAAAAATGGATAAAGATCAAATCATCGTCATGAACCTATGTGGCCGCGGGGACAAAGATGTGTTTACCGCTGCGAAACATTTGGGCGTGGATTTACACAGCGACTAACAGCGCTTGTTGAGGAACAACAATATGACGACACGTATGGACAAGCGTTTTGCAGCGCTAAAAGCAGAAAACCGCCCAGCATTTGTGACCTTTGTTATGGGCGGTGACCCAGACTTTGACACCGCGCAGGCGATTATTGACGGCCTACCGGCGGCTGGTGCTGATGTGATCGAAATCGGCATGCCGTTTTCTGACCCGATGGCCGATGGCCCGGCCATTCAGGCTGCAGGCCAACGTGCCTTGGAAAATGGGCAGGACATGAAAAAGACCCTGCAACAGGTCAAAAATTTCCGCGCAAAAGACGACGCGACGCCGATTGTTTTGATGGGTTATTACAACCCGATTTTCATCTATGGCGTCGATAAATTCATCAAAGATGCATTGACCGTCGGCATTGATGGATTGATTATTGTCGATCTGCCCCCAGAAGAAGACGACGAGTTCTGCATTCCAGCGATTAAAGCGGGGCTGAACTTTATCCGCCTTGCGACCCCAACCACCGACGATGTCCGGTTGCCTAAAGTGTTGAACAACACATCGGGCTTTGTCTATTACGTCTCCATGACTGGTATCACGGGCTCGGCTTTATCTAACCCCACCAATATCGGTGAGCAGGTGAAGCGGCTTAAATCCCATACTGATTTGCCCATTTGCGTTGGGTTCGGGATTAAAACCGCAGACGACGCCAAGCGCATTGGCGCAGATGCAGATGGCGTCGTGGTCGGCACCGCGCTTGTTAAAGCGGTTGAAGACAGCCTTAAAGACGGTAAAGCCACAAAAGACACACCAGAGGCGGTACACGCTTTGGTGCGCGATATTTCCACCGGCGTTAAGGCGTCGCGGTCTTAAACTTTGGATTTTAAAGCCCTATATTAGTTGACTTAGGCGGTTTTTGCACCCTGATCACAACAGTAATATCGCATCTCGCCAAGATAGTTGAGTTGCGGTATAATCGGCAAAACTTATACGGACGCAGTACAAAACTGCGCAGTACGACAAAGAAACACAGGAAGGCTTCATAGCTTCATGAATTGGATCAATTCAGTTGTTCGCCCAAAAATTCGCTCGTTCTTGAACAAACGCGAAAGCCCAGAAAATCTTTGGGTGAAGTGTCCGCAGAGCGGCGAAATGGTATTTTATCGCGATTTGGAAGCCAACCAATGGGTGGTGCCAAATTCTGGTTTTCACATGAAAATCAAAGCCCGCGATCGCATGAAGTCCTTTTTGGATGACGGCAAATACACGGAACATGAAGTGCCCGACGTGGCCCATGACCCGCTAAAATTCCGCGCAACAAAAAAATATACAGACCAATTGCGGGATTATCGTGCCAAAACAGACATGAAAGATTGTGTGCTGTTGGCGAGCGGTAAACTGATCGGGCGTGACGTTACTGTTGGTGTTCAAGATTTTGACTTTGGCGGCGGATCGCTTGGCATGGCTGCTGGCGCGACGATTGTCAAAGGGCTGGAAATGGCGGTTAAAAACCGTACCCCGTTCATTCTGTTCACCGCATCAGGTGGTGCGCGTATGCAAGAAGGCATGCTTTCATTGATGCAAATGCCGCGTACAACAGTTGCTGTGGCGCGTCTACGCGAAGCGAGCCTTCCCTATATTGTGGTCTTCACCGACCCAACAACCGGCGGCGTAACCGCATCCTACGCGATGCTTGGGGACGTGCAAATCGCAGAGCCAAACGCGCTGATCGGTTTTGCTGGCCAACGGGTTATCGAGCAAACCATTCGCGAAAGCCTGCCCAAAGGGTTCCAGCGCTCAGAATATCTTTATGAGCACGGCATGGTCGATATGGTTGTGCATCGGCATAATCTGCGCCCCACCATTGGCAAGCTTGTTGGCATTTTCGCCAAATCGCCATTGAATGAAATGGAATTAGAAGTGCCCAAACAGCTCACCATGCGTGACGCGATCGTTGCTGCAGAAGGGGTTGAAGAAACCGACAATGCCCCGGCTGAGGACAATGAGGATTTGACCCCACCACCTGTTGCACACGCTGAATAGCATTTGTGACCCGTACCGATGAAATCACGCAGCGCCTTTTGGCGCTGCACCCAAAAAAGATGGACCTTTCGTTGGGACGGCTTGACCGAATGCTTGGTGAACTTGATCACCCCCAAAAGCGTCTGCCCCCCGTAATTCACGTGGCTGGCACGAATGGGAAAGGGTCAACCATTGCCTTTATGCGCGCCATTTTGGAAGCTGCGGGCAAGCGCGTTCACGTATATTCGTCCCCCCACCTCACGCGTTTTCATGAACGGTTTCGCCTTGCGGGGAAGTTTGTTAGCTCCAAAAGGCTAAACGAGACGCTGGAACGTGTCGAACGGATCAATGCTGGGCAATCGATCACTTTCTTTGAGATTACAACGGCTGTCGCGTTCGACCTGTTTACCCAAGTTGACGCTGACTATGTGTTGCTGGAAACAGGTTTAGGCGGCCGCTTGGATTGCACAAATGTAGTGCCGCATCCACTTGGCTGCGTGATCACGCCAATTTCAATCGACCATGTGCAATTTTTGGGCGATACAATCGAAAAGATCGCTTTTGAAAAAGCTGGCATTCTTAAAAAAGGCACCAAAGCGGTGTTTAGCCGCCAGGCCCACGGCGCCATGCAGGTTTTGGAAAAACGCGCGGCTGAACTGAACATCACCCCGTTTATTTGCGGTCAGGATTTTGACGGCTATCCCGAGCGTGACCGGTTCGTTTATTCTGACCTTGATGGCTTGGACGACTTGCCCAAACCAAGTTTGGTTGGCATCCACCAGTTTGAAAATGCCACAACCGCCATTGCAGCGCTCAAGCATTTTGGCACAGGCGTTAGCACAGAAGATATCGCAAATGGTGTGCAAAATGTCCGCTGGCCAGCACGTATGCAGCCCTTACCCGGACTATTACAAGACATGCTGGCAAAGGGCAGCGATCTCTGGCTTGACGGCGGCCACAATGTCGCTGGTGCGCAAGTTTTAGCCCAAGCATTGGGTGACCTAAATGAGCGCCAATCAAGGCCCCTTACGCTTGTTCTTGGTATGCTGAGCAATAAGGATGTCAAAGGATATCTAAGTTGCTTTGAAGGTTTGGCAAAAAACATCATTACCGTGCCAGTGCCTGGTGACGACATGACCACCAATTCAGGCTCTTTGCCCCAAGACCTGGCCGAACTGGCCATTCAACATGGCTTTGCTGCCACCCACACACAATCTGTCCGTGACGCGCTTAAATTGGTGTCCCGCAACGAACCTCAACGGGTTGTGATTTGCGGCTCGCTCTATTTGGCCGGTGATGTATTGGCTGAAAACAAAACGCCGCCCGAGTAATACTGGAGCGGCGCTTTTAATTCGAGTTTTAGAGATGCTGGAGTTACGCAGCATACTCTTCAAGCCATTTCACAAGCCCAACATGGGACAATGTCGCGCCCACTTTCATGTCAACCACTTCACCTTTTTGGAAAAGCAAATAGGTTGGCATATTGCGCACGCCATATTGGGTCATGGTTGATGGATTATCCGCACCGTTTAACTTTACAAGCTTCACGCGGCCTGAAAGGTCTTCAGCCGCTTTTTCCAAAATAGGGTCCATGGCTTTACACGGCGCGCACCAATCGGCCCAAAAGTCGACCAACACAGGTTGATCGCTCTGGAGCACCTCAGCGGCGAAATTATTGTCATCAACAGCGTTGAGCATTGCGAATTCCCTTAGGCTGCGTGGCCTTCAAGCCATTTTACAAGGCCCGCTTTTGGCTCGCCTGCGCCAACTTTCATGTCAGCCGCTTCGCCGCCTTTGAACAATATCATGGTAGGGATTGAGCGAATGCCATATTGAGAAGCAATGTTTGGATTTTCGTCAACATTGACTTTGACGATTTTCACTTTGCCCGCCATCTCAGTCGAGATCTCTTCCAAGACAGGTGCAATGGCTTTACATGGTCCGCACCATTCTGCCCAGAAATCCACCAAAACTGGCACTTTCGCGCTCAAAACTTCATCAGAAAATTGTGCTTCAGAAACTTGGGTGGTCATGGCCGCCCCTTTCTCATTTGTTACTTCGTTGCAATGAACGTAAGAAGAGTCGCGCTCGCATTCAAGCAAATCACGACGAGGTGAACCATTTTGTGTGCGGTTAGAAATTAGAATCTAGCAAATGAGACATTTTCAAATTCTCAGTCCACAAAATGGCGCAGTTTATGGGTCTATTTGGAAACTGTTTGCGCAATGCCGCCCGATAGCGGGTGAGCTGCGTGCGGTAATTAGCTGGGATCGCATCCACATCTTTAGGCGGATTGGCATCGGATTTAAAGTCAACAATCAGCACCTGATCGTCCGAAACCACCAAACGATCAATACGCCCGGTGATGCGTGAGGGTTTGCCTTCAAACTCTATGTCTGCGGCAACGGCCACCTCCCCGCGCGATTGTGTGCCAAACAGGTCTGCAAATTCAGGCGCCGTGATGATGGCATTGGCTTGCTCGATCATCCTGTCATGAAGTTGCTCGTGGTCGGGCATAAGCGAAACCAACGCCTGAGCCGCAAACTGGTGACGATCCTCTGGCGCAAAGCGCGGCATAAACTGCAGCAGCGCGTGCAACGTCGTGCCCCGCAACCGTGCTGTCTCGCGATCAAGCGATGCCGGACCAGCAGACTGTTTGTAAACTTCGTCATGTTTGGACGGCTCGACAATTCGCCTTGTTGTCGGCACCGGTGCAGGTTCAGTAATCCAGTTTGGCAATGGCGATGATTTAACATCGTCCAATTGGTTTTGTTTGCCAACTTGAAATGCAGCATCCTTCGGATATCGCCAAGCAATGGTCTGGTCTGCCTCGTCTTTAAGTTCCAGACAATGCTCAGCCAGCCCATCATAGACCATTTGATACCAGCTGTTTTCTTGGCCCCGTTTGGCAATGCCGGTGACATACAACTCATCTTCTGCCCGGGTGAGCGCAACATAAAGTTTGCGCCGATATTCTGCTTGGTCTTTTGCTTTTTCTCGCTCCACGCCTGTTTGCACATTGGCCGCCTGATTTTTTGCCGACCCCGGTGCCCAAAGCAGATAGGCGTTTTGCGGTGCCTCATGATCTGCTTCCATTAGGATGGATTTATTGTTTTGTTGGCCCGCAGGGGAAGATGTTGCGTCAATTGAAAACACAATCGGCGCTTCAAGCCCTTTTGCGCCATGTACGGTCATCACCCGGATGGCACCGCTGGCTTCGCTCAGTTCACGCTTAATTTGGCTTTCACTTTGGCGCATGGCAGTCACAAACCCCAGCATTGAAGGCTGGTCGGTTTGCTCGTGCGCCAGTGCCATATTGAGGAACTCATTGATCACGTCATCAATTTCAGGGCCAAGCCGCGCGTGAAATTTCTTTAGTCCTTGTTCTTTGAACAAGACATGGGCGAAAAACTCGTAAGGCCGATCCAAGTCAAGCCGATTACGCCACTCGCGAATGGTCTGCGCCGCTAGCGCCGCCCGTTCGTCTGTTTCAGCGTCAGCCTGAAGTTGTACCCATAATGGCCACACTGGCTTTTGATCCTGCATCCGGCATTTACCGTTGCGCGTGCCGCGCGCCAGGGTAAACAATTGATCTTCGTTCCAGCCAAAAAGCGGCGAACGTAACAACGTGGCTAACCCTAAATCATCGGCGGGGTTCATCAATACATCAGCAAGCACCAACAAGTCTTCAACCGCAATATGGGTGGAAACCGTCAGTTTATCTTCACCCAAATTGGGCAAACCCTTTTGCTTTAGCGCTCGGATCATCGCTTTAAACATCGGGCCGCGTGACTGAACCAAAATCAAAATATCGCCGGGTGTGACCACTTGATCACGGGCACCCAATTGTCTGCCGGTTTCGATCCAGTCCTGAATTGTCGTAGCGATTTTATCTGCCAAAATGTCTTCGGGCCGTGATCGTGGGTCACTTGCCTTGGTTTTATAGATTTCCTCATTTTCATCTATTTGAGGTTTTTCGACAGGTCGCCACAGTTCAACAACGCCGCCGCCCATGGTGCGGGCAGCTTCGTGGACGGTTTTTTCATCGTCAGTGGTCAGTCCTTCATGGGCAAAGGGGCGTTCAAAAACGTGGTCTACCGCAGCAAGGATCGCGCCAACGGTTCTAAAGCTGGTCTTGAGCGTGATGTCTTCCCAGTCTTTTTCTGCGGTCATCGCTTGCAGGCCAAGCTTGCGTCCGGTTTCACCAAACAGATGCGGCTCCGCGCCTTGAAAGCTGAAGATCGACTGTTTCTCATCCCCAACGGCAAACACCGATCTTGGTCGCTGGATGGCGCTTTCCCCGTCGAAAAAGTCTGCCAGTAGGGCTTCAACAATTCGCCATTGTTCGGGGTTGGTGTCTTGGCTTTCATCCACCAAAATATGGGTGATGCCTGCATCAAGTTTATAGGCAACCCACTGGGAGAATTCAGAATCTGAGAGGAGCTGGCGCAGATGGATGATTAGATCGTCAAAATCGAGCAAAGACCGCGCCCGCTTTTGCGTATCATATTGGGTGAAAATTGCTTCGATGACGTTGAGTAATGCCAACGATTGATCAAGCACTTTCGCGGCCATGAATGGCTGATAAAGCGCCTCAAGCCGTTCGGTTTCATTTTCCAGTTGCTCTGCCAAAAGCGCGTTGTGTTTAGCGACACCAGAGTGGGCTTCATGGCCTTTACCGGGGCGGGTGCCGTCGGGTTTTAAAAATGTGCGAAACATGAGGTCGGGCGAAATGAATTCGCCAACGGCTTTAGACAATTTTTTGTTGAAATTCTTCGCGACCCCTAGATGGGTAAGTTCTGCGCTCACGTTTGCATATTCGCTCGGCGGAAGAATGGCTGCATCGATCGTTTCTTGAGAAATTGTTGTAAGGTTTTGGATTGCGGACAGGCCGAGAAACGTGCGCAAATTGGTTTCACATCGGGTCTTATTGTCCAACACAATGCGCAATTTAGCGCCGAAGGACAGCGCGTTTGAAATGGCACTTTCCAGCCCATCATCGGAGGCAATATTGAACAGCGTATCAATGTCGGTCTTTAGGTCGTCACCACCAACACGTTGAGCCAACACCGCCTCGCGTGCGGCACGAAGCAGATCAAATCGCTCGGCATCATCGATTACCTGAAAATCAAACGGCACGCCTGCTTCCAGCGGAAAGCGATGCAGAATACTTTCTGAAAAGGCATGTATGGTATTTATCTTGAGACCACCCGGCGTTTCCAACGCTTTGGCAAAAAGCTGGCGGGCAAAATTCATCCGACCAATATCTGGTCGCTTGCCTTCCAACTCGAAGATCGTATTGGACAGTTTTTCCTCATCCATCACCGCCCATTGCCCCAATTCTTTGGATACACGGGCGCGCATTTCTGCGGCGGCGGCCTTAGTGTACGTAAGACAAAGCACTTGTTCAGGTGGCACGCCATCGATCAGCAAACGCAACACGCGACGGCTTAAAATGTAAGTTTTTCCGGACCCTGCATTGGCCTTAACCCACACGTTAGCTTCAGGATTTGCAGCGCGTGTCTGATTGTTTTTGGTTTCATCCGAAATAGAAAGCGGACCACGAGGAGAATTCGTCATTCGTCGTCTCCCTGATCGATCATCCATTCTTTTTGCCGGGCGAAATGATCATAGTCGCCAGCGAAATGCTGGTTTTCCTTCGGCAGCAATTGCGCGGCCATTGCGGTTTCATCGCGCATTAACATCACCTCAGCAAAGCTAGAAAAATGACGCCAATAATCGTCGATCAGGCTTTCAAGGCTTAGTTTTCCCGCTGCAAAATTGGTGACACCGAATGGGTTCGGGCCATGGGACAGTTTAATGTAAGTCAGTGCATCCGCGTCTGTTTTGGGCACATCGTCAAACCCTGCATGTCGCGCGATTATCGCTTCCATCGGCAATTGTGGGCTTAGAAAGTTCTGCATTTCTTTTGGTTTGGGGATCGAGCCCGTTTTGAAATCAATCAGCTCAGCACCGTTGCCTTTAAGAATATCGATACGATCGGCATAGCCGTAAATCTCGAACATCTCGCTGCCGATTGGTAGGGCGACCTGGCCGAATTTTTCGGCAAACCTTTGCTCGATTTTGGGATTCCGCTCAACTTCGAATGCAATGACTTTTTCGGCGATTGAAGAAAACCGACGCAGCCAAATATCTCGGCGATCTGCAACATCGTCGAGCCGTTGATAAACAACCTGCGCGAGTTGCATCAATTGATCATGCGCGTCGGGCGCGGTGAAATCATGGCCCTGCTCAACAAATTTGCCCAGCACGTCATGGATCAAATCTCCACGCTCCGCCGCGTCGGGCGCTGCGCCTAGAGCGCGCAGTTTTTTTAGACCCAAAACATGCTTGGCATAGATCGCATATGGGTCGCGGATTAAGGTTTCAATCTCGGTGATGGAGAGCCGTTTGGGGCGGATATTGGCGAAAGGTTGTGGCAAAGGTCTTGAGGCCAATTTTGGATTTTCAACACCGTCTAAATCGATCAAAAGCGTATGAAAATACTTGGTTTTTTCGTATAGGGCCTTGGTGTGATCTTCGCCTAAAAACGCTTCAAGTCGCTGGATAAACCGGGATGGGTCCGCGGGGGATGTGCCCCGTCTTTTGGCATATGTCACCAATAGTTTATTGGCGCCCATACCCATCAAAAAATCATGGGCTGCAAGCCCTACTTTGCGCTCTGGCGGATCAAGGTTTAGCCCCAGCTTCATGCCGCGAGAAAGCCATGGGCCCGGCTCTGCGATTTCAGGCCAAACGCCTTCGTTGAGCCCGGCTAAAATCATCAAGTCCGCCTGCAACAATCGCGCTTCGATGCGACCCCAAATTTGCACATCTTGTCGCGTGGTTTCGGGTGGTCGCACCGTGATGTTTTGCATCAGCAAGTTGATCGACGCGATGACATCTGCGGGGCGCGATGTGGGCGAAAAATGTGTGCAGCGGGCCAAATCTTCGGCCCATTGCAATAGCTCGGTTACCCCCTGGAACATCCCGCTTTGTGCCGCGTCTGTACCGCAAATGTTTTGCACTAATTCCGGGATATTCCGCGCTAGTTTCGAAATGTTCCAAACCGTTTCGCCATCGTCGCAAACTGGCGAGATTGCCGCCTCAATATCATCAAGTAAATTAGTTAGCGCAAAAGCTTCTTCATCTTTGAGCTTTCTGGGGGTGCGCTTTAGTTTTCCTTCTACATTGTCTGCAATAAGTTCCCGCAGCCCTTGCAACCCATTTAGTCCGCGCGTGCCGCGTAGAGTGCTGACGTCGAGCAACTCGCGCAGACGGGAAATTTCTGAGCGGGTGCGGCCAAGCCGCACATTGCGGTTCGCGAGGAATGCCACCAGATCAACTGGTTTGAAATTGGATTGCAGCGCCGCAAGCAATTGACGCAACCAACGCCCAGCAGGCGATTGGCTCAGCGGCATTCCGGCGCTGTCATCAATGACGATATCAAAACGCTCCAGCTCAACTTTGATGCGCCGCGCCAAATCCCGATCCGGAGAGATGATGCCGACATTTTGATTTTTCTCAACGGCTTCACGCGCCGCCAAAGCAATGGCCCGCGCTTCATGGTCCATATTGTCGAGCGCCAAAATGCCCAAATGTTCTAACGCCTGATCCATTCGGTCGTCAGTAATTTTTGCCCGATCTTGGTGCCATTCGCTTGTGCGTTCGGGTCGAGCCAACGTGGCGTTCAAAATGGTCGAACGCGCTGAATTTTCTTTGCCCAAAGCTTGAACGGCAGCCGGGCCTTCGCCAATTTTTCTTAAAAGCTTCGCCATGCCATATTGGGGGTGTGCGTGGCACTCATTATCAGGGTCGATAAGATGTTCGTGTTCGTTTGCCGACATAGCCACATCAAAGCCCGGCAAGACAATCGCCGCATTATTTAGCTTTGATATGGCCGCTAAGAACCGCGCTGTCGCAGGCACCGAGCCGGTAGAACCAGCGGCAATAACAGGTCGATCTCCATATCGAATGGGCAGGGATTGGCTGGCGAAATCAAACCGTTGACGACGCAGCAACGCCGCATCAATTTGGCCGACCTCTGCCAAATGGGCGGGCCATGCTTCAAATGCAATTTCTAAGAATTGCAACGTCTGCTGCCAGTTTTCGGCCAATTCTTCGGGCACCAACTGTTTGATCCGATCAAAGCGAATTTCTTCGGTTAGAAAATCGTCGATCAATCCACCAAGGCTTTGCGCCATGGCTAAAATCTCCACCATGCTGGGTGGTGAGGAAAATCCCGGCTGACCGGTTTTTTGCGCGACGGCAGCCCATTTTTCGATCAGTTGGCTCAAGATCGTGGTGCGGTAGAGTTTTGACGTTACGTTGAAACTATCCACATCAGGGTCGGTGAAAAAAGCGTTCTCCGCATCGTCCCCTTCGCCAAGGGTGAAAATGTTGGGCAGTAATTGCGACCCAGCATTGAGCTCAAGCAGTTCGTCGATCAGCGCCAGACGCGCCCGTTTGGTGGGTACGTAAATGGTGATATCAGACAACCAAAACGGATCGTCGCGCGGCCAGTTGGGCAGCAAATCGCCAGCCATCAGCGCGGTTGCCAATGTGGGCAAGAACGGCGCATGGGGTGCGATGGAAAAGAGCTTTTGGTGCTGCATTATGTTGGTTTGGCCTTGTTGAACCGGCTTTGTTTTGCCGAATTGGCGACTACGAAGTTGATGCGCTGCTTAGATTTATATCTGAGCGGGATTCGAGCAAAGCAGCAAGCTTATTCAAATCTGAGCTTTCCGCTTCTACCAACAATTTTCGTGTTTCCATTTCCCCTTTGATGTTGCTCAAAGTCAGACTAAAGCGTGCTTTCGCTGCCAATTCTGGCAAGCGGTCTGGCCATTCGATCAACAGCAAATTATCGCCATCAAACAAGCCCAACTCTTCGGCTTCGCTTTCGTCTGACAAGCGATAAAGGTCGGCATGGATGCAATTTATGGATTGAAACTGATAGGGTTGAACAAGTGAAAATGTCGGGCTTGGCACTTCTAGTTCGGGATCATTTGCCAAAACCCTTAGCAATGAACGCGCAAAAAATGACTTTCCAGCCCCCAGGTCACCGTTAAGTAGAATAATGTCGCCCGGTTTCACCAGTTCTGCAAAAGCAGAGGCCAACTGGATTGTGCCTATTTCGGTGAGAATTTTATAAAGTGCTCGGTCCGCCATATTGGGTCCAAACTATTCCGCTACACCGCGAGAGAGTTGCTCAACAGGCAGATTGACCACAACCCGGGTTCCCTTAGGTTCACGGCGTTCTATATCGACCGTGCCACCATGCATATGTGCAAAGGTTTTTACAATCGATAGGCCAAGGCCCGCGCCACGCTGTTTGCCTGCAACCGCCTGCCCCTCAAACCGATCAAAGATGGAAGAAATCAACTCTTCAGGAATGCCTTCGCCTTCATCTTCAACGATAAACAGCATACGCCCTGCGCGTTCTGTTACATCTAAGCTTACTTTTGATCCGGGTTCGGAAAAACGAACGGCGTTGGACAAAAGATTGTAAAGCACCTGAACAATACGTGCCCCATCCGCCACGAAGGTCGGCAAATTTGGTGCGATATTGATATCAAGATTTATCGGCACATCTGATTGGGCGACTTGTAGCGTAGCGACCACGCCAGCTTTGGCTTGATCAATTAGTTTTTCGATATCAAGGACTTCTGTATTTAGCTCCGCAATGCCCGCATCAATTGTCGTGAGGTCCAAGATATTGTCGATCAGCAAACCCAATGTGGCGCTAGAAGCGCGAATGTAACTTGCATAGCTGAGTTGTTTCTCATTGAGCTCGCCAGCTTCGCCAGAACTCAAGAGATCCGCAAATCCAATAATGTTGGTCAGCGGTGAACGGAACTCATAAGAAACATTTTGCACAAATGCATCTTTGAGTTTATCGGCGGTTTCCAGCGCTTCGTTGCGTTCTTTAAGAACTTTTTCGTACGCGGCGCCTTCGGTGATGTCGACAAAAGTCAAAAGTGTTTGCCCGTCTGGCAAGCGCACAATCGCATAGTCAATTAGGCGCCCATCCAAACGCCTAATGCGGCCTGATTTGTTTGATCGCTCGGCGCTAATGTCAACAATATGGGACTTAAGATCTAACCATATATCGCGACCATCTTGGGCAAGTGTTGCTTCACACAGATCGACAATATCGGCGATGTGGGTTTGCTTGCTCAACTCATTGAGCGGTAATTTCCACATGCCTGACAATTGGGTGTTGTGCAGTTTGAGCCGACCATCGGTGCCAAACACCGCAACAGCTTCGCGCAACGCGTTTAGTGTTTCGTCTTGTACGTGAATGAGGGCGTTATATCGGCTTTCCAGCGCCAGTTTTTCGGTGACATTATGATAGACATAAATCACGCCACGGGCATTGGGGGCGGGCGAAGCAATAACATTAAGCACCTGACCAGATGGCAAATGCCACATATCTTCGCGGGTTTTCTTAAGCCCGTAACTGGAAAGGTGTGTGCTGCGCCACTTCTTATAGTCCGGCTCTAGCGGCAATTGCCCTTGGGTCCGCAAGCGATCAAGAATGGCTTTTTCGTTTGGGTGGGTGTCGAGCCAAACAATGTCCAATTCCCAAAATTGGGCAAACGACTTATTGTAGTGGGTCAGTTGCGCGCTTCCATCGAAAACCGCCACTGGTGTGCGCAGCTCATTAATCGCGGCAGTGAGAAAACTCAACCGCGGATCGTTTTTTTCTTCGTTTGAAGCAAGTCCCTGCACTGCATATCCGGCGGTGCCGTCTGCGAGCTTGAACTTGGTGATATCCATTGTGCCAAACTTTTGATGCTTCTGGATTATCGAGCCTGGGCCGTTCGTTAATTCAATTTCGCGCAATCGGGTTAATGCAATTGCGTCAAACAGCTCGGGAATGTCCCCTTCACGATCATCTTCTTTGATGCCCAACAATCGATAGTAAGCTTCGTTGACTTTAACCAGCTTGCCGCGCACATCGCGCACCCATGCCGGGTGGTTGAGGTTTTCAAAAATTTGGGCGCAGCTCTCGATATCTTGCACACTATTGCCAGAACTGGGCAGGGTATAGGGCACTTCCTCTTCTGCAATTCGCCGAGCGATCCGCAGAACAGGGCTACCTGCCACCAGTTTGCCACAAATTCTGTAGCGCATGCCGGTGGTGCCGCTGACCCCAAACTCAAATTCCGTGCCCTGCGCCAAAAGATCGGCAAGTTTGAACTTTACTTCAATAGCTGACTGAGGGGTTAACCAGTCATCAAAGCTAAGTATCGCTTCGTCTGAAATGTAGTTTTCAACAACCTGCCGTACTTGACCGACAACGTGCGGCATTTCGCTTGGATCGCGCCAAATGACGGTGACCTCGGCCATGCCGTTTAGAATATTTTCTTTTTCGTCCAGTTCAGCACTTAGTTCGATCAGTTGAGCTTGGGCTCTTTGCGCTGCACGTTGGCTCTGGTGTCGCTGGGTAAGCGCCACAAATGTTGTTGCTGCACCAAAAAGCACCGCCCCCACCGCGATGGCATAGGGTGTTGTGGAAAGAAGCTGGTTAGATGTGAGCGTGTTGGCTTGCGCGAAGGTAGGACTGGTCAGCATAAGCGCTATTGGCGCGCTCAGGAATCCTGCGACTCCTCCACCGATCGGGAAAGTTCCCGGCTTCATGCTTTGCCCCTTAAATTTGCTAACGAATTCGCCACCATTTCGAATCACCCCACCATAACGCTTTGGCGAATCACGCAACAAGAGAGAAAATGACTGCGTAAACAAAAAAGGGTGGCTTGATGCCACCCTGATCTCGAAATGTTCTGCGAATGAATCGCAGTCGCAATTTTAAGGTCTAGACCTTAGTAGCGATATTGTTCCGGTTTGAACGGGCCGTCCTTGGGCAAGCCGAGATAGTCCGCTTGCTCTTGGGTCAGTTTGGTTAGCTTTGCGCCCAATTTTTCAAGGTGCAATTCGGCAACTTTTTCGTCCAAGTGTTTTGGCAAAACATGCACGGCGTTGGAATAACTTTCAGCCTTGGTCCACAATTCAATTTGCGCCAATGTTTGGTTGGCAAAAGAAGCGCTCATCACAAAGCTTGGGTGACCAGTTGCGTTGCCAAGGTTCACCAAACGACCTTCAGACAATAGGATGATGCGGCTGTCTTCGCTCAAGTGAACGATATCAACTTGTGGCTTCACATTTGTCCATTTGAAGTTTTGTAGTTCTGCAACTTCGATTTCATTGTCGAAATGGCCGATATTACAAACAATCGCCATGTCCTTAAGCTTGCGCATCGCATCAAGGGTCACAATGCCCTTGTTGCCCGTGCAGGAAACAACGATGTCGGCACGATGTGCGTTTTCTTCAAGTGTGACAACTTCAAAGCCATCCATTGCAGCTTGCAACGCGCAGATGGGGTCAATTTCTGTGACCAACACGCGGGCGCCTGCGCCAGCAAGTGATTGCGCGGAGCCTTTGCCCACATCGCCATAACCGCAAACGATAGCGACTTTACCGGCCATCATAACGTCTGTGCCGCGACGGATCGCATCCACCAAACTTTCGCGACAACCATATTTGTTGTCGAACTTGGATTTGGTGACGCTGTCATTCACGTTGATCGCCGGGAATGGCAATTCGCCACGTTCTGCCAATTGATAAAGACGCATCACGCCTGTTGTGGTTTCTTCTGAAACGCCACGAAGGTTTTCGCGGACCTTTGAATAAAAGCCAGGATCAGCGGCAATGCGCTTTTTCGCCTGGGCTGCGAAATATTCTTCTTCTTCGCTTTTTGGATGGTCCAAAACGCTTGGGTCAGTTTCTGCCTTTGCGCCAGTGAGCACCAACATGGTCGCATCGCCACCATCGTCCAAAATCATATTGGCTGTTTCGCCATTGCCCCAGTCAAGAATGCGGTCAGCAAAGTCCCAATATTCCTCAAGCGTTTCGCCTTTATGGGCAAAAACGGGAATGCCCGCAGCAGCAATTGCCGCGGCGGCATGATCTTGAGTTGAGAAAATATTGCATGAAGCCCAACGGACCTCAGCGCCAAGTGCCACCAATGTTTCAATCAACACCGCGGTTTGGATTGTCATGTGCAATGACCCGGCAATGCGCGCGCCTTTAAGCGGCTGCGCTGCCGCAAATTCTCTGCGGATGGCCATAAGGCCCGGCATTTCAATTTCTGCCATTTCAATTTCAGTACGGCCCCATTGAGCCAAGGAAATGTCTTTTACTGCGTGTTCTTGTGTCAAGCCGCCCATTGGAGCCTCCTATTGAACCAGATTAGTGCTATCCATACACGGCCAATCTTTACCATTCAATAAAGACATAAAGAAAAGCTTATATCCTTAAAAATTCACTAGTTTGATACACGAACGCGACGGCGAAACGGGAATGCAAACAAACCCCAAACAAGCCTAAACATCAGCCATCCGATAAATAGACCGATACCTGCGAACGTTAAGCCTTTGGGGGTGAACGGCACGGCGGGTTTATATTCGTTCAGCGCGTCTGACAGTAATTTTTGATCCAGATGTTGCGCAAATGCGGTGATTTCCTCCACTGGCCCAGCATTTTGCAGCGCTATTTGGTGGGCTTTTAGATTGTTATATCGCGCAATTGTTTGGGACATGGAGCCACCGCGTTCGATCAAAAACTGGTCGGTTGACGCGTCATAGCGCGCAAGGGCTTCACTTCGGGTGAGGCCTTGGCTGGCGGCGTCTTGATCGAAGTTCTCAACGACCACAGACAGTTCCTGAACGGCGCCGCCTAAACGTTGATGATATTGTTGGGCATATTCAGGGTATTGGGACACGGTAAGTCCGCCCGCCAATGCGCCAACTAACAAAAATGGAGATCGCATTATTGCCTCCTATATGGTCATCAAGACCCTAGAAACGGAATATGGCGGGCCAATGACCCATTAGCTCTGCGCTTGCTCAGCCACAACGCCATCAGTGTCTTCATCAAAACCAGCTTCAACCAGTGTAACAATTGCTTCCAACGCCTCACGGGCTTGCGGACCTTTTGATCGCACCAGCACTGTGGAACCCGGCCCAGCGCCCAACATCATCAGCCCCATGATAGAAGAAGCACCAACCGTTACGCCGTCTCGGGTTACGGAAATTTGAGCGTTAAAGCATTCGGCGGTTCTAGCAAACCGCGCGGAAGCACGTGCGTGTAACCCGCGTTGATTGACAATGGTTAGACGTTGTCCAAATGCTTTTTCTGGTTGGCATGAAGGGGGTATAGTTTGCAAGCTTTACATGTCCCCCAATACGTCTTTGGCGACATTGATATATTTACGTCCGGCTTCTTGAGCGGCGTGAACTGCATCACGCATATTCAAGTCAGGTCTGACGCGCGCCAATTTCACCAACATGGGCAAGTTAACACCTGCGATGACATCAACTTCGCGATTTTCCATCACAGAAATGGCCAAGTTTGAAGGCGTACCGCCAAACATATCGGTGAGGATAACAACACCTTCGCCGCTATCCGCTCGGTGTACCGCATCAAGTATATCCTGACGCCGCATTTCCATATCATCATCGGGGCCGATGCTGACCGCTTCGCATTGTTCTTGCGGTCCTACCACATGTTCAAGGGCCGACTGAAATTCGTCGGCCAACTTGCCATGCGTTACCAACACCATGCCAATCATATAAGGCGCTCCTTTTTACAGCTGCTTTGTGTTGCTTCATCGCAATTGTTGATTTTGGCGATGTTGGGAACAGCTTGCAAGTCAAAAAACTAACCAGCTTGGTTTTCCCGCACGCGCTTCACCCCTTCAAGGACCAATAGCCGTTGATGCACACTGTCGATCATCGAGCGAGTTGGCACTGGGCAACGCGGCACTTTAACGCCAAGCAATTCGGTTTCAAACTCTTCGTTTTCCGGCATGCGATCTAGTTCGTTCAACAAATCGACAACCAAATGGATCTTCGCCCGTTCGGTGGTTGCGCGTTCAATAACGCCGCACCCGCGCAACTCAATTTGTCCGGCAATTTGTGGTGGGGATGTGCAAATTAGGGCGCCATCCTCAACGTGTAAAAGCACTCTGTCATCAGAAATGAGATGCGCTTCGAACCCAGCGAGGTCTGCGCGGTCCAAAAGATCCAACGCCAATAATGATTTACCTGCACCAGAAGATCCACGTAACAAAATACCAAGCCCGTCATAAGTGATGCCGGTACCGAAAACATTTTCTGGTTTATCTGTCATATTTTGCCTTTAAATTGTTGTCGGCAGACTGACGGTAAATTCAGCGCCGGAGCGATCTTCGCGATTAAGTGCAACAATTGTACCTCGATGAGCGTCAACAATTTGTTGCGATATTGAAAGCCCCAACCCTGAATGGTTGCCAAATCCGTCACTTGTGGGCCTGTCGGTATAAAAACGTTTGAAAATTTGCCCTGTATCGCCCCGAATACCGCGCCCCTCATCTTTTACGACAATGTTGACCTTTTTTCCTTTACGGCTCAATTTGACGCTGACCAAAGCCCCGTCCGGCGAAAACGATACCGCATTATCAACCAAATTGGTGATGACTTGGGCTAGCCGGCTATCATGGCCGGGTATTTCTTGATGATTGGGTTTTAGTTGGTCATCCAACTCAATTCTCACATCCCGCTTGGAAGCAGGTTCTGATTGAATATCAACAATTGTAGAGACCAGCCCTGAAATGTTCACTTTGCCGAACTCTTCGCGGGCCAATTCAGCATCCAGCCTTGAGGCTTTGGAAATATCCGTAATCAAACGGTCAAGACGCCTTACATCATGCTGGATAATGGAAGTAAGGCGCTCACGATCTTTGTCATTGTTGGCAATGGGCAATGTTTCCACGGCGCTGCGCAACGAGGTCAGCGGGTTTTTCAACTCATGGGCAACATCTGCGGCAAAGCTCTCAATCGCTTCGATGCGATTATAAAGCGCATTCGTCATTTCGCGCAGGGAGCCAGACAAAAGCCCAATTTCGTCCGGCCTATAGGTGTAGTCTGGAATTTCCTCACGAGCGTTCATGGAATTGCGTACGCGCTGCGCCGCGGCGGACAACCGGCGCATGGGCCCGGCAATCGTTCCAGCAAGGAGAAGCGACATGATGGTGGTGATCGAGGCGGCGAACAGAAAAATGCGAAACACGTTCCAGCGTTCTTTTTCAACCACAAAGTCGATATCGCCAGGCTCTGTGGACAGCAGCAAAACCCCAACATTTGTTTTAAGGCGTCTAACCGGCACCGCGACAGAAACAACAAGCCGGTCATCATTATCGACCCGCACCAGTGACGCGGTTGCGCCCAACAGGGCGGTTTTTACTTCAGGGTATTTCGCGCCTTCTGCACCAGAATGCTCCACATACCTAGGGAATTCACCCGCACGCAACCAACGGAAAAACCGGTTCCACCAATCCACCAGAAAGAACTGTTGAACCCCAAACCCTTCTGCGGGCAATTGCAGCAATACGTCGCCACGCGCATAAATATTGTCACTATCCAAAATGAGGACGCCTTCGCGGTCATAAATGCGCGCGCGGGTTCCGGTTGGGGTAACAAGGTTACGCAAAAGTGGCGCAATTCGTTCTGGACTAATTGGGAACTCAAGCGTTTGATCGAAAAAGCTCAATGTGGAAATCGGATCGTCGCCCTGCAATTGCAGAAACTTTTCAGGATCAACGGTGATGACATCAGAATCAACGGTTGCTGATGCGGCAATTGCCCCGGCGATGATCTCGCCTTGAACCCGCAAACTATCGACGCGAGCGTCAATTAGCCCAGCGCGCCAACTATTAAGATAAAGAATTGCGATCACTAAGGCCGCGAGCGCCACCAAATTGAGCACAACAATCCGTCGTGTCAAAGAAGAGAAAATGGTGAAGGACAGCACGCGTGATATGGACGCTAAAATCCGCCGGAAAACACCGCGATCAGGCGCAATTTTACGCTTGTCAGCAGCCGATTGTTCAGCGCTGTCTGACGGTTTAGCTTTAGAATGGTGAGTTGCATTCGAAAGCGCCAATGCCTTCTATTGCTCCTTAAAACGGTAACCGACACCGTATAGAGTTTCGATCATGTCGAACTCTTTATCCACCACGCGGAATTTTTTGCGCAGTCTTTTGATGTGGCTGTCGATGGTTCTGTCATCAACATAAACCTGATCGTCATATGCTGCATCCATCAAACTATCGCGACTTTTCACAACGCCGGGGCGTTGCGCCAAGGCGAACAGAATTAAAAACTCTGTCACGGTCAGCGTAACGTTTCTGCCGTCCCATGTGCTTGTATGACGTTCTTGGTCCATGGCCAGACGTCCGCGCTCTAAAATGGATTTGCTTGGCGCAGTCTCGCCCGATGGTCCGGCCCCACCTTCTCGGCGCGCCTGCGCACGACGTAAAATAGCTTTAACCCGCTCAACAAGCAGGCGCTGAGAAAATGGCTTGGTGATAAAATCATCGGCACCCATTTTGAGGCCGAACAATTCGTCAATTTCATCATCCTTAGAAGTGAGGAAAATAACGGGCAGGTCGGATTTTTGGCGCAGACGGCGCAACAATTCCATACCATCCATGCGCGGCATTTTGATGTCCAAAATGGCTAAATCAGGCAGGTCCGAAGTAAGCCCTTCAAGACCAGAAACGCCATCTGTATAGGTGCTGACATGATATCCTTCTGCCTGCAATGACATGGAGACAGAGGCAAGAATGTTCTGATCGTCATCGACGAGCGCAATTTTGGGCATCTAAATTCCTTTCAGCAACACCTTATATGATTGACATAAAAAGAAAATCAACTTTGCTGGCCTTCTTTGGGCCGACAATTACGCGTAAATTGTGACCAATGCACAATATAGTCGGATTTGGTCGGACAATGGACAACGCCCCTGTTTACACTTTTGTTTGGCCAAATGAACAATCGAATTCTGCAAATTCACTATATATTTTAAATAGTTAAGTTCATTATACGAAGGTCGTACGACCTATCGCCAGATGGAAAAAACCCGTCATTATGCCTAGTGTCATTTAACCAGACGGAAGGGAAATCTCTTTTGTTGGCCATTTTTCATAAATGCAGCAGGAATTGCCCGATGAGCAGCATCACACGGCGAGAAATCAACCAAGCGATCAATGCAAACGCAAAGTCGCTTTCCTATAATGACAATGCGCCAAAACTGGCGACACACGCGATCAAGCGTGATGAGGTTCAGTTTAGCGCCGATGGCGCGTTGGTTGCTGACACCGGCAAGTTTACCGGGCGTTCGGCTCAGGACAAATATATTGTTGATGATGCGCTGACCCACGACACGGTGTGGTGGGATAATGCAAATGGCACCTCAACTGAGCAATTTGACGTGCTGCTTAGCGACATGATGGCTGCAACCAAGGATAAAGACCTGTTCGTACAGCAGCTTTACGCTGGTGCTGATCTCTCCCATCAAATGAATGTTGAGGTTTTCACCGAAAACGCGTGGCACGCTTTGTTCATCCGCAACCTGCTGATCCGCCCGGCGCTCAACGCACTAGGTGATTTTGATACCAATGTGACCATTGTTCATTTGCCGAGCTTTACAGCTGACCCGGCTCGCCACGGCACCCGATCTGAAACAGCGATTATGCTCGATTTCAGCCGCAATATGGTTTTGATTTGCGGTACTGCCTATGCAGGTGAGATGAAAAAATCTGTGTTCTCATTGTTCAATTTCCACGCACCGCAAAATGGCGTGTTGCCGATGCATTGTTCTGCCAATATCGGCAAGGATGGCGACACGGCTCTGTTTTTCGGCCTATCCGGTACGGGCAAGACCACTTTGTCGACAGACCCAGACCGTATGTTGATTGGTGACGACGAACATGGCTGGCACAGTGATGGTGTGTTCAACCTTGAGGGTGGCTGCTACGCGAAAACCATCAAATTGTCACGCAGAGCTGAGCCCGAAATTTTTGGCGCAACTGAACGTTTCGGCACGGTACTGGAAAATGTGGTGCTTGACGATGAAACACAAAAGCCTGATTTTGACGATAGTTCAAAAACCGAAAACACCCGTGCTGCATATCCTTTGACCGCTTTGGCCAATGTGAGCCGCACCGGGATGGGCCCAACGCCAAAATCTGTCATTCTTTTGACTGCTGACGCGTTTGGTGTTTTGCCCCCAATTGCACGGCTAACACCTGATCAGGCCATTTATCACTTCCTATCGGGCTACACCGCGAAAGTGGCAGGCACCGAGCGTGGCATTACGGAACCACAAGCAACGTTTTCGGCCTGTTTTGGCGCACCGTTTATGTCGCTTCACCCAAGTGTTTATGGCAAAATGTTGAAAAAGCAGCTTGGGGACAGTTTAGCAGAATGCTGGTTGCTCAATACGGGCTGGACCGGTGGACCATATGGCGTTGGCGAACGTATTTCGATCAAAGATACACGCACGCTACTTTCCAGCGCATTGTCTGGCGAGTTGGTGAACACACCGATGCGCATGGACCCGATTTTTGGTTTTGAAGTACCAACTGCAGTGGACGGCATTCA
This sequence comes from Maritalea sp., assembly GCF_051251695.1. Classification (NCBI taxonomy): domain Bacteria; kingdom Pseudomonadati; phylum Pseudomonadota; class Alphaproteobacteria; order Hyphomicrobiales; family Devosiaceae; genus Maritalea; species Maritalea sp. The sequence continues at coordinate 117,630 of NZ_JBPOEU010000011.1, forward strand.
AGCCAACCTGTTGGAGCCACGCACGACTTGGCAAGATGGCGCTGCATATGACGAACAGGCGGCTAAACTTGTTGCGCTGTTTGAAGAAAACTTTGTCAAATTCGGTGCAAGCGCTGAAGAGTTGGCCCAGGCTGGACCAAGCATGAGCAACGCTGCTTAAGGTCAATTTACGTTACTTATCTAGAGCTTGGGGGCACGCCCCCGGCTCACCCCGCCCCGCCGCTCGACAAACTTTGATCCAGATGCTATTCATCTTGTAGTTTAATAGTCTGTTAACCATGTTTTTGGGGTCTTGCTTTGCGTATTTTGATCAATGCCGATTGGGTTTTTGGAATCGGCTGGGCGATTTTCACAGGTACACTTTACGTGCTGGCTAGCGTATTGGTTTTAAACCAAGTGCTTGATCTTGAATTCATTTTGACAAACTTGGCTCTATGGAGCAGCGCTGGCATTGTGATGGCTGTTGCCCTTGGTCTTCGCCAACCGAATAGGTTCAAGCAGTAGACGCAGCACTCTTAAATGCGTCCCGCTATCTATCGGCTTACGCTAAAGAATGTTTCATTTTTATCAGAAACTTTGATGGTGAATTTTAAACCATGGAGCGTTCTGCTGGCCGATTTTCCTTCGAGCCGAAGTTCGGATGCCTCATAATATATTTCTGTCCACAAGAGTTGCAATTCATCTCCAGTGAAATCAGGCCCTACTGCCGACGCCATTGAGGCAAATGTATTTAGGACGATTACCGGTAAGATGTCGGGCGGCAGTGCAATCAAAATACGATCAATGTCAGTGGTTTTGTGATCGCTAAGAGTTGTTATTTCCAGTTTTTGACCGGTGACATAGGTGCAGTTTTGACGTTGGTCATCCTGCGAATGGCAATTCTGTTCAACGATGGCGATAGGGGTGCCGAAAAAGGCGGTGTTTTGCACCAGATCTGAAATGAATTGGCTCGAGGCGTAACCGATGCGGATTGGTTCAGCAAAAACGGGGCTCGTTGAAATGACAAGCAACAAGACGGCATAAAGCGCTGCGATTTTTGAAGTAAACATGCTTGCCCTTTTCGAATGAACTGATGGCATAGTGACCATACTTTGAACTAGATCAAGTCTGGATTAAACGCCAGCGCATTCGCATGGGCGAAGTTGAAAAGGGAGTTGCCGCACTTAGCTGACGGCATCTACATATATTTCACTGGGCATCCTGCCCCATTTTGGTTCGGTAATGATAATCATAAAGTTCGGTTGTGAACCCAAGCTTATGATAAAGCGCCCGCGCTGCCTCGTTTTGGGCGACAACTTGCAAAGCTGCTTTGGTTGCGCCCAAACTTCTGCATCGTGCAAGAAGGCTAGATAGTAGTTTCGCCGCCCGGCCTTGGCGGCGGAATTGGGGGGCGGTTTCAACGGATTCTATAATCGCAACGTCTTCAACAACAACCGCATAGGCAATCGCTGCGAGTTCTTGATCTACTTCTATATGGGCAAACAGGATCGGATAGCCGATTTCAAGCAACGCTTTGAGAAAGCTTTGACGCCCCTCTCTTGTCCATTGCGCCCGATTGGCGGCAAACTGGACCCAGGCTTCGTCGGCGTGGGAGGAGACTTCAACTTGGTTTTGTAACTCAAACCCATCTAGGCTAGATGCAAATAGTGTTTTGGTTTTTGCCTCGGCTGGGCCAAAGCCCTCTTTGTCCAATAAAGCCTCTGCTTCGCTGATCATATCCGGAACCCGCACAATCAGTTTTTTGTTCAATGCGTTGTAATGCGTCGCCGCTTCCTCAATCAATGCGGAGGTCATCATCTGGTGAGAACGGGTTGGGTTTACAGAATTATTTCGCCGAGTTGTGGCCCCGGGGGTGTGCCTAAATTCATACCCATTGAAAGGTTGAATATTTTTAGTGGGCCACGCCAATGCACAAGCCTCTTCGACCTGCCAACATAGATCAAGATTTTGCGGATCATACATGCAAAGCACTCCCAGAACATCATGCGATGACAGAAGGCTAGCAGTCGATCAGAGCGGTGTATAGAAAATATGCGCGCCAATTTTTTTAACCGGCTGGTAGGCTGATGCCCATTTCGGCTGCACGCGTGAAGCGTGGTAGAACAATGTCGTTAAGGGCAACAGTTCTACAGACTTTTCCTGTTGGAATTGTTTATAGGCATGGTTGGCGATTAGCCCGGCCTTTACCCAACTTATCCGCACGATGCGGTTTCCGATGCCGCCTTTATCCGACTTGCCGTCGCATGCAAATGAGAACTGACAACGATGTGCTTTATGGGCGTTTTGATAAACAACGCCACATACAGTGTCAGGATATTTATGGTGCTGCACCCGATTGAGAATGACTTGGGCGACGGCCCATTGGCCAGCTTCTGGCTCGCCACGGGCTTCGTGATAAACCGCCTTTGCAAGGCAGTCTTTTTCCGCTTGAGCGAAAACACGTTTTTCAGCGGTCGGGGTGAATTTGGTTGCTGCGTAGTTCTCAAGCAATTGTGGTGTGAGAAGGTTGGACTGTTCCTGAGCAGAACACGGTAGTGCGGCAAGGAGCACAAGCGCACACGCCAACCCGAATTGCTTAAAGTTAGTTACCACAGCAGTTTCCCAAATTCCCCAACCCGACCGGCTGAGCGTCACATTAGATAAGGTTTTAGCGCGAAGCTAGCCCGTTGTTAAGTCATGGTTAACCACATTTTTTCACATTTCGTTAAATAATTTAGTTTTGTTGGGTTTAAGCGCTTTCAAACCAGCATTTTGTGGCATTTGCGCACCAACTCGAGGCCACTCAGGCCGTTTTCGACTTGGCAAAATATAAAATTGGACGTACCAATTTGGAAATTGAGCTTAATTCTGCTTGATCCTTCCCAATTTGCACGGGCGTTCCGTAAGCGCATTGCACCAAATAGGCCGACCAGCATGTCTCTTGTTTCACCCAGCCCTCCCTTACGCGAACTGACTTCCCGCCAATGGCAGTGGATCGGTGCGGGCTTTATGATGACATTCGCGTCGATGGGCGGCCAAACCCTGTTCATCGCGCAGTTCAATTCGGATATTCGGGCCTATTTTGAACTAAGCCACGGCCAATTTGCTGGCCTTTATACAATCGCCACCATTTTTAGCGCGGTGCTGATCGCGGCGGTTGGGCAAGTTACCGACAAGTTCGGCCCTAGATTATTGGCGATGATTTGCACCATCGGGTTGGCATTGATGGCGTTTGGCATGTCGATGGTCAACCATTGGATTTTCCTGTGCCTGATTTTGTTTGGCTTGCGGTTTTTTGGCCAAGGCATGTTGCCCCATATCGCCCAAACCGCCGTAGCGCGTTGGTTTAACCGCTTTCGCGGACGGGCCTTAGCCTTTTCGCAAATGGGTTATACGGCAGGGGAAGCTTTGCTGCCCTTTATCATTACAACTGCATTGATCTCCATGAGTTGGCGCAATGTATGGGCGCTCGGCGCTGGCTTTCTGATCGTGATTATGTTGCCGCTGATTTTCTTTTTGTTGCGCGACCCGCCAGACGGCAAACGCGCCAAGGCGCGCGGCGACATCAATCCAGATGCATCTGAAGGTAATGCACTAACAGGTGGCCAATGGACACGCGGCAAGGTGCTAAAAGACCCGCTATTTTATGCCCTTGTTTTTGGGGCGATGACGCTGCCGGGGCTGATCACGCTTTACTTTTTCCATCAAGCTCATTTGGTCGACGTTAAAGGCTGGTCTGTCACCACATATACTGCATGGTTCCCCATCATGTCGGTTACCGGCGTAAGTGTTTCGATTTTAACAGGGTTCTTGGTGGACCGGTTTTCAGCCTATCGATTATTGCCATTTATGTATTTGCCCGTTGGCATCGCTTGTTTGATCATGGCCAATTTGAACGCTGAATGGGCAATCCCGTTATTTCTATTGGTGTTGGCCATGGGCAGCGGCATGGCACCGGCGGTATTTGGCGCACTTTGGGCTGAAATGTATGGCACAACACATATCGGCGCGGTGCGCTCACTCGCTATCGCGGTGATGGTCTTTGCCTCAGCGGCGGGCCCGGGGATAGCTGGCGGGTTTATCGATTTGGGTATAAATCTTGAAGTGCAAAGCTGGGTTTACGCGGCCTATTGCCTTGCTATTTCAGTTCTGTATTTGGTGTTACAACCAAAACTTGTCGCTCGGTTTAAAAAGATTACCGCTGGATGATCTTGGCGTTCGGCTCGTAACAAACGTGCGATAAACATTGTCACCATTGTACGGCTAAGCTAAGATTTTGACGTCCACTTGGAGGGCTTCATTTTGGCTTGGTCAATCATTTCAATATCAGCGGAAAATTCGGGCCTGTTGAACAATGTCGCAAGCGATGTGTTCGATTATCCGATTTCGGCGGCGTATCTTAAAACTTACCTGGCCCAACCTACGCACCAATTAATCGTCGCCGTTGATGAGGGGCAAGTGATTGGTCACATTCGAGCCGTTATTCATTATCAGCCGGACGAAGCGCACCACCTTTACATCGACAATCTTGGTGTTGAGCCAGAATTCCAACGCCAAGGCGTCGCCAGCGCATTGTTTGACGGGATTTTGGCGTGGGGTAAATCACAAGGGTGCAAAAGCTATTGGGTGGCAACGGAATGCGACAACGACGAAGGCAACAATTTTTATCGCGCCATCGGCCTTAAGAGCGAGCAGATGTATTTTTACGAGACAAAAATTCAGTAATCATCGCTCAGCGTTTTAGTATTTTAAGGACAACAAAAACCACAAGGGAAATCAGCCCGAACGCCAAAAAGATGAAGGCCAGTGGCAAGAAGAAGCTTTCTTGAACCACGTTGTTCTCATCCAACCTGCCACCATAAAATATTGCTTCGAGCACAAACGACAAAATGCCTGCGCAAAATGCGAGGGCGGATGATGCAAGAAAATATTTGGACATGATGGTTCCGGTCCCTCGGTGGAAATCTTTACGCGGTGGCTAAAAGGAAATTGTGGCGATATTTGTGGGTTCGCTGAATTTGGGAGAACCAAGGCTGCGCCCTATGCACTTTCCTCATCATGCTCGGACTTGATCCGAGTATCCATACGAAGTTTGAGAGGTTTAATGGACCCTCGGGTCGAGCCCTAGGGTGACGAAGGATAGAGACGTCAATTCCTTCAAACGGTATCGAATAACGGTCATACTGGATATGAAAATCACCTACTTTATGGCCTGCAAATCAGCAATGACTTGTTCCATCATCAAGTCCAGCGTTATGTTTTCAGTTCGCCTCATTTTTGCTAGCGATTTGAAAAAGGAACCTAGAATTTTTCTTCTGCTTTCGGTGTCATTGCCTGGAAAGTAGTAACTTTCGCGATTATCGAATATCTTGTCGAGTATGGACTTCGTACAAAAGACAAAAACTAAGTCATTTGATGGCCGATAGGGCGTGCCAACAATATCTCTATCCCAATACAGAACGTCAAGTTCTACGCCAACAACCAACCCGTCAGGGAAAAATCCCCCACAAGAACGTTGAATGCTCACTGCCTCTCCTAGTACGCTTGCGGAACGAAAATTTAGTACAAAGTCCGCAGTTGCTTTGTCCGCAGTAAAATCAAAACTCGTATCGATGGAACTCAAAGCTAACTCACTGGAAAGCTGCGTTTTGATATATTCTGCCCGCCCAGCTGAAAACTTCACTCCGTTGCTCACAATCGCGAAGCGGTACTTTTTCTTATATCGAGGGAGCTGAATCGAGGCACAATTCAAAGAACAGCGCGACTCGACAATTGCAGACCTAAGTAAATACGCAATTTCAAAAAAAGGGCTATTGCTCTTAGCGAGTCCGGATAGGGAATTGCTTTTGGCAAATGTACTGAAGCTGCAAAAGAGTATTATTGCAGCGAGTAAGGATAAGCAGCGACTTCCCTTCAACATGTTTACCTCCTATTGAAAACCTAAACCTAAGTTCCCTAACCCTCGCTAATGAGCATCGTTCCAATTGTCAGCAGCGCGGGCATCCACTTGCAGTGGCACAGACATTGAAATCGCGGGCATTGGCGCGTCGATCATGACTTTTGAGATGACCGGAATGGCGGCATCTGCCTCACCTTCAGGCACTTCGAAAATCAATTCATCATGCACTTGCAATAACATGTCGGCTGGCACTTTTTGGGCTTCGAGCACGTCTTCCATTTTAATCATCGCGCGGCGGATAATGTCGGCGGCGGAGCCTTGAATTGGGGCATTGATTGCGGCCCGTTCATAGAATTGTCGGTGGCCAGCATTTTTGGTGTCGATATCTGGAAAGAACGCCTTGCGCCCAAACATCGTCGCGACGTGGCCATTGTCATGCACGAACTTTTTGGTCTCTTCCATATAGTCTTTAATGCCGGGGAACCGCGCGAAATAGGTTTTGATATAGTCGCCGGCCTCCGACCGGGAAATGCCGAGCTGGTTGGCCAGGCCAAAAGCTGAAATGCCGTAGATGATACCAAAATTGATGGCTTTTGCGCGTCTACGCACCATCGGGTCCATGCCTTCAATCGGCACATTGAACATTTCAGATGCGGTCATCGCATGAATGTCCAGCCCATCGGCAAATGCTTTTTTGAGTTCTGGAATGTCCGCGATGTGCGCCAAAACCCGCAATTCAATTTGACTGTAGTCCGCTGAGATCAGTTTTTTGCCTGCTTCTGCAACAAAGGCGGTGCGGATTTTGCGCCCGTCTTCAGAGCGGACCGGAATGTTTTGTAAGTTAGGGTCAGACGAGGACAAGCGCCCAGTGGCAACGGCCGCCTGCGCGTAAGACGTATGCACCCGGTTGGTGTGCGGATTGACGAATTCTGGCAACGCATCCGTGTAGGTCGATTTCAACTTTGAAAGGCCGCGCCATTCCAAGATAGATTTGGCGAGGTCGTTGCCCTCAACCGCCAAGGTTTCAAGCACACCAGCGCCAGTTTGCCATGCGCCGGTTTTGGTTTTTTTGCCGCCGGGCAGGCCCATTTTATCGAATAGGATTTCGCCCAGCTGTTTGGGCGAACCAACATTAAACTGCTCACCAGCCAGCTCATGAATTTGCGCTTCCAGACCTGCGGCCCGTTGCGCAAAATCACCCGAAAGCCGCGCCAAGATTTGTCGATCAACACGAATACCGCGTGCCTCCATGCGGGCCAATACAGGCACCAATGGCCGCTCAATCGTTTCGTAAAGCGTGTTGGCTTTTTTCGCCACAACCCGCGCCTTTAAAACCTTCCACAATCGCAACGTGATGTCCGCATCCTCAGCCGCATATTTGGCCGCTTCTTCAATTGGGATTTGGTCAAAGGTCTTTTGTTTTTTGCCCGTGCCAACAAGGTCGGTGAACTTAATCGGTTTGTGGCCAAGCCAAAGTTCGGACAATGCATCCATACCATTATTGCGCGCACCATCAACGGCGTACGACATCAACATTGTATCATCGATTGGGGTCATCATAATGCCGTAGCGCATCAACAGACCCATATCGTATTTCATGTTCTGGCCGATTTTTAGGATCGAACGATCTTGCAAAACGGGTTTCAGCTTTTCAATCACATCAGCAGTGGGCAATTGGTTGGGCTCCATGCCGCCACCCAAAAGATCATCTTCACCTGATTTGTGGATGAGGGGAATGTAGCAACCATTGCCGACCTCTGTGGAAAGGCAAATGCCCACCAAATCTGCTTGTTGATTGTCCAAGCCGGTCGTTTCCGTATCAATGGCGACATAGCCCTTCTCTTTGATCGCCTCTATCCAAATATCGAGCGCGTCCATTGTGCGCACGATCTCATATTTGTCATGCTCGACAGGTAATCCGTTTAGGGCAAGAGCTGTCTTATCGGCCAAAGTTAAAGGCGTATTATCGCCTTCTGCATCTACAGTTTCGGCGCCCTCTTCCTTGGGTTCAGGCATCAAATTCACATCAGCGTCGATTTGATCCGGGTCCGCGTCAATTGCGGCTGCAACCCGTTTGGTAATTGTGTTCAACTCCATTGCCTTAAGGAACGGAATAATCGATGTCGCGTTAAGCGGTTGCCGGGTAAAATCGTCCAGCGACACTTCAACCGGCACGTCGGTTTTCAACGTTACCAAATCACGCGAAACGCGGGCTTGGTCTGCAAACTCAATCAAGTTTTCGCGGCGTTTGTTTTGTTTGATTTCCCCTGCGCGTGCCAACAGCGTGTCTAGGTCGCCATATTCTGCAATTAATTGCGCGGCAGTTTTAATGCCAATTCCGGGCACGCCAGGAACGTTGTCAACGCTATCGCCAGCAAGCGACTGCACATCAATAACTTTGTTCGGCGCTACACCAAATTTCTCGTTGACCTCCTCAGCCCCGATCCATTTGTTTTTCATCGTGTCGAGCATCGCGATCTTATCGGACACCAATTGCATCAAATCTTTATCCGACGACACGATGGTCACGCGCATGCCCTTTGCTTCGGCTTGGCGAGCATAAGTGGCGATCAAATCGTCCGCCTCGAACCCTTCTTGCTCGACAGACGCAATCGAGAACGCACGTGTGGCGTCTCGGGTCAGCGGAAACTGGGGACGCAGATCCTCAGGCGCGGGTGGGCGATGCGCCTTATATTCAGGATAGAAATCGTTGCGAAACGTCTTGCCTGAATGGTCAAAGATCACCGCCATATGAGTCGGGTTTTCAGCGCCATCAAAATCAAGGGTCAGCTTATAAAGCATGTTGCAAAAACCTGACACCGCGCCAATGGGCAACCCGTCAGACTTGCGCGAAAGGGGCGGCAAAGCGTGATATGCGCGAAAAATGTAAGTGGAGCCATCTACCAACAACAGGTGCATTCTAATCCCCTTGGATCAATTTGAATCGATATGATCTGAATGATCAATCTAGTCTGATCACAAAGCGGGGTCCATGTCGTTTTAGATAGTTTTAACGCCGATTGGCGTTGCTCTCATTTAGGACGGCAACAATTTGCTCAATGAGCAATGTCCCATCTACCAACTCAACATCAGTTTCATGCGCATCGGGCAATTGCAATGTAGCGAGTTGACTATCCAGAAGACTTGGCGGCATATAGTGATTTTTGCGGTTCTTTAGACGGGATTGCAAAACTTGTTTTGGCACGTCCAAAAGAACAAACCGCACATTTTCATGCCGCTCGCGAAACACATCTCGATATTGTTTTTTCAACGCTGAGCAGGCCAAAACACAGTTTGGATTGGCCTGTTTCGAAACCGCAGCACACACATCTTGAAGCCATCCATATCGCATAGAATCATTGAGGGGCTGTCCATTGCGCATGGTTTGAACATTTATCGGAGAATGATAATCGTCAGCATCTAAGTAAACGCCACCGGTCGCGCCAGCGAGTTTTTGCGCAATTGTCGACTTTCCAGTGCCGCTGACCCCAATGATGATTATGAGTTTTCGTTCGCCCTGCATAATCTGCCCTGACCCTTGGTTTACACCATTAACTCATAATCCCACCGACAAGATACGTGAAGCCAAACCTCACCCAAAATTGTAAAAGTGCGTCATTCTGAAATTGCAAGGTTTTGCCAAAAAAGCCATTGTGATGCAAAGCAGCTTGGTTTAAGTTCGCGCCAGTTTCGCATGCTGCTTTTAAACACTAGGCCCGCATCGCAGAAGCACCCGTAGCTCAGCTGGATAGAGCGCTGCCCTCCGAAGGCAGAGGTCATGAGTTCGAATCTCGTCGGGTGCACCATTTTACTTTTCTCGACAAAATCCCCTAAAAACTCAAACGGAACAGACACTTGCGGCGTTCGAAACCCGCTATCGCGGTGGTATGCCAATTTGCGCTTAAAGGCGAGTTTTAGGGCTGCGCGTTGATCGCCCAGATTGTCCGAAGCCCATAGATTGCAAGGGTTTGCGAGGAACGCCATTGCCCGTTCGAACATTTTCTCGAAGGTGCGATGCGGTTTCGTGGAATTGAGCGCCTTTTCCGCCAAAACAAGCTTATCCCTCTCCAACTTATTGATCCGCTTTTCATAGGCTGCGATCACCGTTGGATTATCAGCATCCACAATCCGATCCACCAATTGCTCAATCTGCTTGTCGGTCGCAAAAATCTCTTTGGCTATTTTCTCTTTTGCATCCTTGGCTTGATCAAGGCGCATGTCCCATGCGTGCTTGAACATATCTTTTGCCATCGCAAACATCCCCTCAGATGGTTTGAGGTTTTGGAGCAGTTCTGCGAACTCACCTTCAATCTTATGCTTCGGGATGGATTTGCGACGACTGACGCATTCCGTGTTGAAGCAAAGATAATAAGGATGCTTCTTGCCTGATCCTCCTTTGGACCAACACGCCGTGAGGGGATTGTCGCAATCCCCACACAGCACAAAGCCCCGCAGCGGGAAGTCTTCTGTGATGTCTTTGCGGCGCGGAGCCATTGCGCCGTCTTTAATGCGCTCTAGTATCTTTTGGTGGGTTGCCAGATCAATCAAACCATCATGCTTGCCCTCAACGAGGGCAATACCCCAATTAGGTGCCTCTACAAAACCAGCATAAAGAACACGGGTCAGAATATCAGTCACACGTTGGTGTCTGATTTTTTCATTGGGCAAATCTTTGGGAAAGTCAGGTTGGCTTTCAAAGAAACATCGCACATCGCTTTGCCCATCAAACCGACCAGAGGCATAGCCCTCTAGTCCCTCTTGAAGGATAGAAGCAACTGGCTCGTCTCTAACGAGTAGCTTTCCATGCCCTGCGACCTTTTGGTATTTATAGCCAATGGGCGCTTGGAACACCCAATATCCATTCATTGTCCGCGCCCGCATGCGGTTGACGGTTTGCTCGGCATTCTTACGGCTTTGGTGCTGGGAGACAGAAGCAAGAATATATTCATGCAACTCGCCATCCGCATCATTGCGCAACTCAACCGAGGGCGATTCTAAAATACCACCAGCCTCTGCTATTGTTTGGCGCAATTCAAAGTGAACAGCCACACGCCGCGCCATGCGTGAGAGATCATCAATAATCACCACATGTGGGTTTTTGCGATCTGCTTTGAGGTAGCTCAGGAGCGAAGTAAGACCCGGGCGGTCTAAGCTGCGTCCCGTGAGATCATCGGTAAAAACTTCATTGACGTTGTAGCCTTTATACCGCGCATATTCACGGCATCGGGTTTGTTGGCTGTTGAGACCATCACCCCGCTTGGTTTGGGCTTTGGAAGACACACGACAATAAATAATTGCTTCTGTGACGTTGTGGTGTTGGGAATCATCGAATTGCATGTGTCTCCTCCTTTGCTGGGGTATTGTTGCTCTTCTTGGTGGTGGGTGTCGTCTCGGATGCCTTGTCTTCTTGCGAGACATTTGCATCAATCTGATCAGGTGATTTTACATCAAACCCAAGATCAACAAACGACACGACAATATACCATATCGCTTCAATGAATTCACGTTTTTCATTGTCGGTGAGATCAGAATCGATGAGGTAATCTGCATAGACCTCCCAATCGATTGAGAGGCTTGGGCGCGAAGTGGGCGCGTTTGTATCGTCTGGCTTTTGTGCCATGTCATTTCCTTTCTCTCGGTACAGCGCAATTCGCCGCCGAGTATTTGCTTGGTTTCTCCTTTGTTTCGGTTATCCGCTAAACGGGCCGTAGAACATATACGGAACATCATAAGATAATATTCCTAATCACCCAAGAAAAATCGGCGTAATATTATTGCGTTTTTCGCCTGTCATTTTATGGGAATGCAAATAAAGTGGATGTGTGGTGCATAGGGTAATTGGGGTAAACTGAGATGAGTAAAGAAATTGATCCCGAGCGCTTGGCTTATCAAAAGGCACTCAAAGCCGTTTGCGCGGATGTTCGTCAAGTGATGGACTGCACATGGCCTGTTCTTCTCAATCATTATATGAAGCTTGGCGTTGGCACCGACTATCAAAAGATGCTGGATCGCGGTTTGGTGTCCGAGAAAAACGCTGAGAAGATCAGGCAATGGCTGATCGCCCACGAGATTGACAAAGCACGGAAGCTACATCCCGAGCATTTCCCATCCAACCTCGTGACAGGCTGGCAAGGGTTTGTGGATGAGCGCGGGGCATACGGCAAACTCACCACTATTCCTGTTGATGGTCTACAATTGCATGACATCGCCATTGATCACCCCATCAACCCCATTCGGATCAAGGCGGGTCAGCCATTCTACCTTGAACTAGACGCGCCCATTGCAGGATCGGCAATTGGTTTGGATCGCTACAAGAATGAATGGTATCCGCTCTCATTGCGGAGTGACAAAAGCTTTGATCCTGTCCGTATCACGCGCAACACTTATGGCTTTCCGATAAAAGATAGTGACCCAAAACAAGTGACGCCGTTTCGGCAACCAAGCTTTGATGGAGAACACGGGCATTGCATCATCATTGGTCCGCACGACTTGATGACTTACTACGCGCGGTATTTTGCTGCCAAAACGGCTCTACCGCTTGATACGCTCGACAAAATGGCGGAGCGGCTTGCAGCGATAGATGCGAGCAAGCTCGCTGTAGTTCGCGAGAATGTACTGTTCGCCTAAGACGCTGAATGATACCGAAACGGCGTAAGCTCATCGCGCATGGCATCAAATACTTCTCGGTGCCCGAGGGGATCAAAGTGATCTGTTTGGTGCCACTGCTCGCCGATCTGGGCTAATACCTTGTCAAAATTGGCCAGCACATCCGTCACCATGCGGTCTGACTCCATCTTTATTGGGCGCAATTCGCGGCGGGCAATGCTGTCTAACATGTGCAATCGCCGCACTGGGGCCGGATGGGTAATATTGAGACGCCCACGCTTGGCCGTCGATGCCAATGTCTCCATTAGCCAACACAGGCTGAATGCAGCAAACAAGCTCATTTGCAGACGTAAGGCTAGATGCAGACCTGCAACCGCCTGAATATTTTCTGCGCCCTCAATTTGGCCAGCAATGAGCTTGCCCAGCGCCCAGCCATCGGCTTCAAATTCCATGCATTGCAACGCTCGCCCGTCCAGTAAAGCCGAAACATCAGTCAACTCGCTCATATAAAGTTCGGACAAGTCAATTTGCTGGTTCTGAGAAAGAGACTTGAGATAATCCACATGTCCCAAAATCCCGTGCCCAATCTCATGAAACCAGACGAAGCGCATCATCAACAGGCTCAGATAATGCGCTGCTGCAACACGATGCGGACATTGCGGCATAATAAATCGATCCGCGAATTCTTGCCCAGCATCAGCCTTTCTTGTCGCCAGCAACAGCGCTACCCCCGGTGGCATGTTCTTCACGGCAGCAGGAGAAATTTCCAAATCTGGCTTTCCAATCATCGGCAGAAATGACGCTTGCGCAAAACAAAACAGGCTGAATTCATGAATGGTCACCGCCAGCCCCGTATGAATCGCAGCGATATGGGCGTTGTGATGTTTATTGACAAAGGCATTAGGTAGGCCAGATTCGATAAAACCCACATCCATTTGCAACGGTAGTTCTCCACGCTTTGAGTAAACAGTGGCACTGCGCATGAGATCATCGCGAATGCTGGCCAGCGACGCATAAAACAGTTGATCGTCCTGTCGTTCCATGCGGGGATGAAACGGCTTCAGTTTTCCGTTTTCTCGTCTCGCGAACCGATCAAACGGCTTGTCACTTTGATCAGTGCTGGGAAAGAGCAGACTCATGAGAGATGTCCGTGTTGCAATGGGTGTGTTAGTTTTCCTTAGCACATCAATTACATCGAACCAGACCATCCATCCAGAATTCGAGCGCTTACGAAAGAACCCGAACGAAGGTCAATTCGCGACCCACTTGAACGTGTTGCGTTGACCTTAGCTCGAATCCGCTTCGTCTGTTTGGCGCATTTCCTGGATGGTTCGGCTCGCTCAATTGATGAAAGGAACAGATTACAAGGAAAGCACGACCAATCAAATCGAATACACGCAGCCAGCAGAATAGCCTCAGTAAACCAATTCCTCCACTCGCTACGATAACATACGAAGTTTTGTTGGAGACATTCCTCTAGTTGGCATCGCTGCGTAATCTATTGCTGTCAATCCGCATCTGTCCTCAATTTCTTTGTTGGCACCCAACAACAACAGCTGCGAAACATCGCGATCTGTGCCGAAAATTGTTGCAACCATCAATGGAGAAAGCCCAATTTCATCTTGTTTGTTTATAAGTCTGGTGGGGATGCTAGTTTCTTGTAGTTTGCCATTCTTAATACAACTGAATAATTCTTTAAGTTTCAAATTAACCTCCGAAGCAAATTTATCATTAAAGAGAACTTTGTTCCATAGGTTTAAGTTCCCAAACTTGAATACTCCGCGAGTTGACACCAGAAAAAAAGATGCTCACTATACTCTATATTTTTAGGGGTGGACTATTGGACTACAGGGTAAGAATTGCACTTATCAATGTGTTTGATGGAGTAGCAACAGGACAAATTGCTGAATCCACAGCCCAAGAGTTTTTTGTAGATTTTTTTTCTGACTTTTCATTCGACTTAGATCCGGACCAGCAATTTACGAAACTACTCGCCCATGTCTTTGGGCGAACCATGCCTTGCAAAGTGGAAAACCTCCTAGGAAAAACGGAAATCGACGAAACAATAGTTACCGTGAAAGCTAGTAGTGGGATTCAGGATTTTTTTAGAGACATTGAGATCAAATTTAGCGATGAGTTAACTCAAGATGACGCAGATTCTCTGACTCGCTTAAACGATCCTGGTTTCTTTGGTGTTCCCACGCGAACCGATTGTGAACGCGGGGCTGAGTTGATAAATCTATATGCAAGTCATTTGAGTCTGACGCTGGGATTACCGCACAACGTGTTGTGGGTAACTTCAGAAAGCGCAACGAATATATCTGCACATGATGAGGAATGGGACCATCTCGCAACAAGAATGCGCGATATGCTCGGTCTCATCGATATCGCCCGAGAGCATTTATTTGTTTTTACTGTTCCTATCCGATCACACTTAGGTATTCGGCCGACCGCATTCAACGGTGCTGACAATAGCAGATTCTGCCAAGATGAAGAACACCTTGGAATTGCTCGTTCGGATTGGGGGCGAACTACCTGGATGGAAGACCACAATAAGTTTGGGTCCGGCTATCCTGAATTGATTAGTGCTGCCCTTCCATTGGGTGAAGGCGCACAATGCCGATATTTGGGACAGACACAAAATTGTGCTCCAGGTTCAAATCAAGGATACTATGAACACATTTTGGCGGGGAGAGAATTCAATGATTTGTGTTCGAGATTTGGTTGCAACGCAGAGAGCTTTTTATGAGCGCTATAGATTCTAAGGAAGATGCTTTTGTTTGGTGGCAAAATGTCGTGCGAGCTTACGAACAATTGAGGAAAACTAAACAAGTACAACAAAAAATTCATTTGGGAGAGGTTGTTTTAAAAGCATTTCAACCTTTTCCCTATTCTCCTAGGCACTCTTTTTTTGAAGCAGTGTCTCAGATATTCTCTGCCAGTTACTCACCACGTCAAAGAATGTTGCTAAGAGGTGGGCTGTTAGAATCTCTGAGAGAAGCCGTTAAGAATAAAAATCAATTTGAAGTTGAGCTATTGGTTCGTTGCGCGAGCGAACAACTAATACGTGCGACGGACGTTCCTGAGGTATTTGAATACTTTAACAGCATTATTCGACCAGACGTACAAAATATACACCGCATTAGCGCAGCGCAAGTCAGTGCTCTAGCAATTTGGTTAGTGCGTTCATGTAGTTCTGATCAGCTTGAGGGTATGGTTGAAGATTGGAAGCTGGCTTCATATTGGAAAGACTCTAATTCTTGGGCATTGCTGCTAGCTTGCGACCGATCCACTGATCAAGAACGAAAAATCAGAATAATTCTTCGTTCTCATGGTGCACATTTACATAGATATCTCCAGCAGTTAACTCCCGAGTCGAAGGGTCAAACAATCTCTGTGTTATTAGAGAAAATTGGGCTCGCACCATTTTGCCGAGTTTTGGGTTCTTTAGATCCAAGGTATCATGATTTCTTGATTGGAGAACTCCTAGGGAGCAATTCGCCTTTGTCACTCACTGCTGTAAGCCCAGAAGATGCAAGGTTGGTAGCAGAACCTCACGATGCGGTGTTTCGATTTGCTGATGAAATTGCGTTTCCAGACTCCGCAGAGTTTGATTGGCAAGAATTCAGGTTAGCGATAAGCTATGCAAACGACGCGGCAGCTAAACATGAAAAGACGGAACCCGAGTTCGATCCTGCAACAGAGCTAGCGGCGATGCTGCAAGATAGCGGGAAAGGTTGAGCTAATGCCGGCTAGTATTGATAACACCAGAGAAGCCACAAGGTTTCTACTTAAGTGTTTAAAATTATACGATATATTGCTTTTCAATCTTTATGATAAAAACGCTAAAACCGAGTCTGGATATTACTATTTTCTGGACCCCGATGTAATTGAATTATTGTTCTTGCCAACAGCCGAAAGTTGGATGCAAGAATTTGGAGTTTTTGGCGACGATACCGAAAGCGGAAAACTAATTGCAGATGTAGTTCACGAGCAACTAGAGCGTAGAAGCTTGTCCGATCGCGTCACTTCCAAAGCTACTGGTGCCGCTAGCATTCTCGCCGGAGAGTACATCTTTGGCGGCAACCTTCCTCAACAAAACTCGCATCCATTGCTTGTAAGTGTGGATCATATTGGTGAACTTACAAGACTGGTTGAGCGGCTGCGACGGCAAACTACAAATTTGCGGAAACCTCATCCCGACCCGGGAACTCTTACCATTGATGAACATCTTATGCGCTTGGAAGCACAACTTGCTAGCGATTCGGATTATTCGAGTAATTTGGCGGTTAGGAAGATCAGTCGCATCATTTCGGCTCAGGTTGAACAAAAATTTGATATGGCAGGAGTTGCTAGAGTACAGCGACTATTCAAAAGAAGAAATCCGAGCGCATTACTTAGGGCTGACCTTTTTGACAAGAAATTCTCTGCTCAAAGCCCGCCTCCGAAAGAACTTTATCATTATTTCAAGCATCATATTCGCGAAATTAAGAAAAGGCGACCGCATCCGCCCAGTAACTCTGCAATTGACGCTGATGCGATGACATTGGCTCAGATAATACACTTCAATAGTGCGACAAGTGGACAGAAAATGCCTAGAGCTGTGCTGATAACTCGCGATACTGGCGTCACCGAAGCATATCGTAGCTGGCGAAAGTCACAGGCAAGCTCTGAGCAGAATTTTCCTTGCATTAGAAGCCCAATGCAATTTCACCCAGCCATCAACCTTTCTCAAATGCCAGGAAACAACTCTGGTGCTCATGTCTTTAATACGCTCCAAAAATCAATCGAGAAGATTCTGGCTAGTTATTTTAGCGTAAGAGGCAACAGTCCATATTACTATGCCTCTCCGAAAGCATTTAGAAAAATTCTAGAAGGCTTATTTAGGAGAGATGGAGCAGCCACTGATATCTCATCGTTGGTTAATGAGGTAAGTCACCACGGAAATAAAATTGCGAATCTTTGGGATGAACTAACGGCACAGAGTGTAAGTCTGAAGGCAGATTCACTTGTTGAGCTTCGTGATCAAACGGAGGAGTTTTTTGTAAGCTTCTTGGACAAGGAAGGTATTAATGCAGTAGTTCGCTCAGTTGATGGATTGTCGAGGGACTTCTTTCACCAAGCGAACGCGGTGGCATTACCCTCGCTTCTTATCAGACACATTGCCTGGGCAATCCAAAGCTCTAATATTTCTGGGTGGGTGCGCAGGGCACCTCATACGTTTTTAGCGAACAACGCTGAATATCAGCTAATTCAAAAGTTGATAGCACGGCTTTTATCGAACTCGCCCCACGACTTTGTCAATGACATTACTACATTGTTTGAGTCTGATCTCACAATGGATCAAGATGAAACAAACTTGGCTCTTGGATGCCTTGCTTTGGAATTTGGAGCGTGGCCCTCGGCACTCGTTTATCTGAGAGATTTTGACGAGGTCCTTAAGCCAACCGCCAAATGCGATCATAAATTTGCTTTTTCACTTGCTCTACGGCTTTCATCAACCAGAACAAATATTGATGAGAATATCGATACATCACTAAGAATACTCGAAAGTGAGGGCTCAAAACCTCACTCTGAGCTTCGTTGGCAAAGTGAAGCAATTGCGACCATTATATCAAAAGTAATTTTGCTAAAAAGCACCGACGATAACGGCTTAATTCCCGCTTGCCTCGAAACCCTTGTGCCGTTTCTGTCAGGAGCATCCATTTGTTTGTCGAAAGCCGCTCGACCACACTCTGTTGCCGATCGTGCGGCGCAAATACAAATTTTGGGCTCGTTGAAATTCCTAGAAGTTTGGTTCGAATTGGGACTAATTCCGAAGACGGAGATTAAACCAAACCTTCAACATCTCTTGTCAGAGTTCCACAATTCGGTTTCAGATACAGAATCTGTTGAGAGGATGGGCTACTCAATTCAAATCTATGAGATATTAGGGAGCGACGAAGGTGTTACCGCTGCTAAGGCCAACGAAGCCTTGGAACTTATAAGCCGCGTTGTAAGTAAGGATAGCGAACTTGGAATTGCTTTTGAGTTGCCATATATCGACGAAGTAGAATTTAAAGTTTTAGGATTTGCGCTTAGTACATATATTTCCAAAGCTACGAGTTAACGGCCAGATAGTTTTTAGTGTCAAATCATGCACCAACCATCAGGTCGGCTGTCCAACTTTGCAATAATTGAACCACTATATTATGCGGCGAGTTGTGTGTCAGGTGACACTATTGCGCTGCGTCCCTTCGGGCATCTTCCGACATTAAGAAATGACGCAAGATGTGTGCTGTAATACAGCACCACTTGGAAAGGGAGACGCTGCGCTCTCCCGTTTCATCCCTCTAGCCGTGGTGCATTTCAGGCATTGAGCCTTTTTGCACCATACAAACATATCTGTGTTTGATCCCTCGTCAGGGAGAATGATATCTCCCCAACGCCCCATATCTCACCCCTGCGCGGATTGAATGCCGCCATCTTGCCAAAGGTGGATTATGTCCAAAGGGCGTATCGCTGCCCCTTGTAACCCACTCGGAAAATTTGGAGAATTGTAATCTCCATCTGCCTCAAATCTGGCCAAAATAAAAATTCAAACCACATATAAAATTCGTTCGCTAAACTGAGGATAAAGAGAGTTTCACGTTCAGCATTACTTCGAGTCATGCCATATTCGAGGTATGAAAGTTTATCCTGAATGTGAAATTATCCCAGTGTCAAAGTGCAAGCCTGGGCAAGTTGTGCGCGAAACTGGCTACAGAAGTGAGGGTCGATTTGCTTTAGTGGCAGATGTTCCAAACTCCGAAAAACGAGCACTGGTTTTCTTTGAAATTGATGGACCGACATACACTATATTTGAAATGGACCCCAGTTATATGATTTTGGCCTATGGTGGTACGCCAATCTGGGAAATTGACCAGTTCGGTTCATTCGAAACAACACCAGACAAACTTTATAACGCTAACGGCTGCTTGGTTAGAGATGAAGGTGGGTACTGTATGAACGTACGGAATGAAAATACGGGGTATCACCGTCGCCCAAGTCGTAGTTTTAATTTGGACGTCGGGACGCTCGAAGAGTTTGTGGAAAAATTTAAGAACATTGCGGTCTTTGGCACATGGAGATTGTTTCTCCATGACGAAGACCTTCCCTTTGAGGATCGGATCAAAATTGCAGAATTCAGCTGGATTGATCCCATAGGGACCCCATCATGACAACACTGTTCTTTTCATACTCACACGCAGATGAAGACCTCCGCGATATGCTGGAAAAGCATTTGGCCGCTCTCAAGCATCAAGGACTAATTGAATTTTGGCATGATCGGCGTATTAGCGCTGGTACAGAACTTGATGGTGCGATTGACAAAAATTTGAATGATGCTGGCGTTATTTTGCTTCTGGTTAGCTCAGACTTTATTGCGTCGCGATACTGCTATGATGTCGAGATGAAGCGAGCTATGGAGCGGCATCAAAAAAATGACGCAGTAGTCATCCCAGTTATATTGAGACCATGTGATTGGCATGATACCCCGTTTGGCATGCTACTCGGTGTTCCAAGAGATGGAAAAGCAATTACAAGTTGGACTAATCTTGATGAAGCCTTTCTTGATGTCGTGCAGGCAATAAAAAAGGTGGTTCGAAAGCAAACGTCAACGACCAAAGAACTCCCCGATACAACTACAGAACACACAAGCATTTCTTCCGTAGAATCCGCTGTACATCGTCCGCGTTCTGCGAATTTGCGGACAAGAAAGACGTTCTCTGAGGCCGACAAAGATCAGTTTCTTGATGAATCATTTTCTTACATGGCGTTGTATTTTGAGAACTCTCTTCAAGAACTACAAGAACGGAGCGAAGACCTAACGACCCGTTTTAAAAAAATAGACGGCAATAGCTTTACAGCGGTCATCTATCGCAATGGTGATGCGAAATCACGCTGCAAAATAAAGTTAGGCGGCATGTTTAACGGCATTTCCTATTCCGCCAGCGATCGGGCTGACGACAACAGCTATAATGAGAATATGTCGATCGATTGTGATGACCAACATATGTATCTAAAGCCAATAGGAATGGCGATGCATGGAGGGCAAAAAGACACTCCGCTGACCGCTGAAGGTGCTTCGGAGTATTATTGGTCTATGCTCATTCAGGCAGTGCAATAATGCATTTCATTCGATTGGCTTGAGATTTCGACTTCCCTTACAATCCGTGGTGCGGTTCATTGCACCGGCCAGGGTAAAATCTGAACTTGATCTTCGGTGAACAACCCGCCCTCAATGAGTTCTGATTGAGCGGCTACAGTATTCGCACAAAAAAGAAATACTCTCAGATTGTTGCGGGCACGAGAGAAGCAGACATATGTGAGTTTTCCGCTGCGGTTCATTTGCCCCTCTGTTCCGTTACCTGAGACTGTAGGAGTTAGAAGTTTGCTAAAACTGTACTTAGTCCAGCCTGCTTCCACATCATCAAATACAACAAGAACGTCGTCATATTCTTCTCCTTTTGATCCATGCTGGGTGCTGAGCGGGGTGTGTTCAGAAACAAACCCATAATATGACATGAGTTCGTCAGTAGACATGGCAAAAAACTGATCAGCTAGCCAGTCAGATTTTTCCTCACTGTGGAAGTCCTGGTCATATTCTTCTGATCTTGGCGCTCGATCCAAGTGTTCAGCCAAACGGTCATTGATTGAACACAAACTATGTTCCCGTGCGAACTCCAAGACTCTTCCAATTGGTTGATTTTGCCAAAGACTGTTTAGCTTACCAATCAAAAGATTGGCACTATCCAGCATTTCCTTGAGCGGTCGCTCCCTATTTGGGCCCGATATATCGAATGCTGGGGTATATTCTCGTAATACGTCGACCATTTGCCTGCTATCTCCTTGATGCAGCCCGATCAAGAGCGGACAAAGTGCATTAACAAAGGGCTTCAGAAGAAAATGTTTGCCATCTGAATATTCATCTGCTGTTCGTGTCGATGCGAATCTACCAGTAAACAAGTTATGCAATTTTGAAAAAGCAAGACGCCGTGCAATCATCTGGTGAACCAAAAATAGCCGCTTAGCATCAGAGTTATTGTGCCAACCGATCAATTCCAATGCTTGGTCGAATTTTATCAAGTTGCGATCTAGTTGCTCTGGCGTATATCGATTGCGTGGCCCTTCTGGTGTCTCCGCTTCTATCAAGGTCAATAACACGCTGCCTTCAAGGAGTGCGTTGTCGCCAGCGGCGGTTTGTTGGATGTCGGTTCGTAGCTTGTTGGTCAGTGCCACAATTGATGTTGCAGATCGAAAATTTTCTTCCTTATCGATTGCGCGAAAACCTGATGGACCATCAAAGCATCCAGTGCCGTTGTCAAAAATTTGCTGCATAGGATCACCAAAGTACCCCACAATTGGAAGCCCCTCGCCATCGCAAATGTCATTGAACGCGGCAATTACATTATCAAATGTATCCTGTGCTTCATCAACAAAGATATAGGGATACTGGAATCCTAAACCACGTTGAAGAACAGGTTTTGCTGAAATGAGGTAGGCCGCCAAATCGATTACGTCATCGTGACCGATCTGTCCCTTAGAAAAACTGCTGAATTGATTTTCATCATATTTGAACGCAGAGACATCTTCCAACAACTCCAATTCGGCTTCCAGTTCCGCAATGCGTTCGCGGGCCTTCTTTGCAGCTTGAGAATTACCACCTTTGTCTTTCGCTCGATGCTTGGCTATGTGAGAAGGAATTATATGATCGTGCAATGCAATACGAATATCCATTGTGAAACGACTAATGGCATTCCAGAGAAAACTGTGCATGGTTGAGACCAAATAGAGGTCGTCGAACCCAAGCCGTTCCTCGATCACCGCTGTCGCACGCTTGGTATAAGTTATACATACTATTTTTTGACCATCTCGACGCAGTCTAGCGCCATATTCAATCCGTAGAAAATTCAGTGCCGTTACAAGTGATGTTGTTTTGCCTGAACCAGCACCAGCCACTACTGAGAACGAACAAGCGTTCAAAAGGCAATGCTCAATTTCTTTATCTGCATTCGTTGGTGTGAGCACTTTTGTCATGCGGGTATTTCCTCGGCCAACTGCGTCTGTAGCCGTTGCTCTAACCAAGTGAGTCCTTCGGCGATGTATAATGGCACATTCCAGTCATCCGAGGATAAGATCGCCAGCGCAAACTCTGTCTTCTTAAAATTCGAATTCTTAACAAGTTCAAATACATGAAAATTTAGTTCTGTTGCTACAGTTGGA